>CAKRVU010000039.1 GCA_934408835.1 uncultured Oscillospiraceae bacterium
ATTTCATTATTATAAGTAAGTTTTCCTGAACTGCTGATGGTGTAGTCTGCGTTTTTAACCGGGTGCGCAATTTCATCGTGTATGGCGTCGAGATTGATGGGGATTGAGTCGTCGGTCAGAGGCTCTTCTTGGGCTGTGACCTCTGGAAATTCAGCGCTTTGAACCGAGTTTAGAATATCCTGACGCGCAGCGTCCATATCAAAGGTCACGCCCGGTGCACCGGCTTTTAACAAAAGGGTGTCGCCCTGCTGCTGATAAGAATACGGGGTGGGATTGACCCGCGCCGTTTGATTTAATGCGTCCAGTAACTGCGTAAATATGTCCGCGTCATAACAGAGGGGGACTTCCGGTTGTTCGCCGGCCGAATAATTGCATTCCTTCGCCGCATGAAAGACATCTTCCGGGCGATAATAGGGAGCTGTTTGCGATACTTCCACCGGGTAGGAATTCCCCTGAAACAAGAAGGAGACGGAAGCGTCTGAGAACCGGGGATTGATCTCGTTTTCTACCACGGCAGTGACCTCCTCCAGGTTCATTCCGCCCAGCGGGATATTACAAAAAGAGGCGTTAGACGGTAAAATAGAGTGGAAATACAGAGCTGTCGCCACCGCGGCGCCTGCCAGCAGGAGGAAGCTTGCTCCGCCACATACAAATAATGTTACGGCTTTCCGATGATGTTCGGCACACCATTGTCCGAACCGGCTTTTTTTGCATTTTTCCAGCAGTATCATAAAAGTACACAACCTTTCCTGTTTCCTGGTTACTGATTTTTGATTTTTATCTTGTTGCGACAGCGTTGATGTACGTGTGTATTTGCTGTAATTGATCTTGCAAAACAAATAATCCAGTTGCTTTTGCAGAATATTTGGATAAACGAATATTTGTCGGCAAACCCTGTCATTTTATCTATTATAATGTATTATTTGTAATTTTACAAGTCGTTTGACATATTTTTACAGGTTCCGTTCTGTTTCGATCGCAAGGAGATACCATAAAAATCTATATTTTTTAGGATAATTCGGAAACGGCGTTAAATAATAGAAGTATCCTTTTGAATTAAATTGGAGGAAAAAATATGAAAGCAACGGGTATCGTTAGACGAATTGATGATCTCGGCCGTGTGGTCATTCCAAAAGAAATTCGGCGCACTATGCGCATTCGGGAGGGGGACCCTCTGGAAATTTATACCGAGAGCGGGGGAGAAATCGTCTTTAAAAAATATTCTCCGATGGGAGAGCTGTCTTCCTTTGCGTCGCAATATGCGGAGATTTTAAATAAAACCACCGGAACGCCGACTGTCATCTGCGACAGGGAGCAGGTGATTGCGACGGCGGGTATTCCGAAGCGCGAAGTATTGCAGCGCCGGGTGACCCAGCAGCTGGAAGACAAAATGGGAAATCGCCGGACGTATGTCAGGAAAGGACAGGAAGATTTTGTACCGGTCGAGGGACTGGATCGGAACGGTCTGGTTTGTGCGCCTATTGTTTCTGGCGGCGATTTAGGCGGTGCTGTCATCTTCTTGGATAGCAGCACAGATCATGAGGCCAACGATTCTCATGTCAAACTGGCGCAATCCGCAGCAATGTTTTTAGCAAAACAGATGGAATCCTGACCGGATATCATGAAAGGGACTGGTGTGCCGACAGGTGCGCAGGCATAGGCGTGACAGCCCCTACATAAAGACAAAACCCGAAGGGTGTTGACAAAAAACAGGGGTGTGGCGGGCACTTGATAAAAAAATACACCTTCGCAAAGCTCCTTTACGAAAGTGTATTCGGGTGACTGAAGCATCTTTTCTGGTTGGCGGCGGCTCTTTAGCAAATGATTTTCTTTGCAGTCAGATGGAGTGATTATTCTTTTTAGCGCGGTACATAATAATATCAGAGGTGAAAGATATGAAACTGGAAGAATGGCAAAACCCTGTTAAGCGGGAATGTCCGCCGCGAACGGTTTCGGAAACGATGCGCCTTAATAAGTCTGAATGTAATCAGCGAAGGCATATCCCGTCGTGTTGTCAAACTGAATCACATACCAATCGTTCCAGCGACCCCAGACAGTGACGATATCTCCATCGCCCAAGGTTGCAATCACGGGCGCTCCCAACGATGGAGCGGAGCGAACGTTCAAGCGACCGGATCGGATAGATACCACGCCCTGTTCGGGATTCCGAGGCGGCACAAACGGGATTCCAAAAAACTCAGTCAATGACAACACAACGTTGGCGGCAATCTGATCAATGTTATTTTTAATCCAATTGGCGTCTTCTACATTATCATGATATGCGAATTCAATCAATACTCCGGGCGCACGGGTGCGGGATACTTCGCCTAAGCGGGTTGTCGTCAATGCGCGTACTCGGTCGGGGTTCAGATAAATATCTTTGAGGTTGTCGACAAAGATGATGGCGGCTCGTTCGCCCTCTACGCTGGCGGGATAATAATAGACATCGGTTCCTTGGAGCTGTCCGCTCAAGCTTTCAGGAGCGGCGTTGGAATGCAAGGCAAGGTGCAGATCGTAATCGCCCTCATTGGATTGGCGAATAGATGACGCCGCGGTCATGTCGGGCGTATTGCGTGTAAATTCGATTCCACTCGCCTTTAAATAGGGGATCATCGCATCTGCAATCAGATTCATGTATTCCTCTTCTGTGCCACCGTTTACATACTCATTGAATTCCTGTGTTGAGGGACTTAAATAGATTCTTGGCATAAAAATCCTCCTATGTGTTTTGTTACAATCTATGCCAAAAATCAGAAAATGTGAAATTAAGAGGGCAGAATACGGCTTTTAATTTGATCTAGCGCGCCTTTTTCCAAGCGGGAAACCTGCGCTTGAGAGATACCGATCTCCTTTGCCACCTCTACCTGTGTTTTCCCGGCCATAAAGCGAAGAGATAAAATGCGCTTTTCCCGTTCGCCCAAATTTTCGATCGCGTCACGGATAGAAAGCTCGTCCAACCAATTGGAATCGTCCGAATGGTCTCCGATCTGATCCATCACATAGATGGTATCCCCCGAATCGGAATAGATTGGCTCATAGAGTGAAACGGGGTCGACGATTGCCTCTAGCGCCATCACAACATTTTCCCGTTTTTCGCCCATTTCTTTAGAAATTTCTTCGATCGTGGGTTCCTTCATACAGCGGGTTGTAAGCGCTTCCTTCGCCTTCATGGCACGGTATGCGACATCCTTGAGAGAACGGCTGACGCGCACGCTTCCGTAATCCCGCAGATACCGGCGTAATTCCCCTTGAATCATTGGGACTGCGTAGGTGGAAAACCGCACGTTTTGGTTGACGTCAAACCGATCTATGGCTTTGATTAGACCAATGCATCCCACCTGAAAAAGGTCGTCCATGTTTTCTCCGCGATTGGTAAACCGTTGGATGACGCTTAATACCAGCTTTAAATTTCCACGAATCAGCTGTTCCCGTGCTTGCTCCGGGTTTTTGCCTTCGCGAATCTGATTTAACAGCGCGACCTTCTCTTTTTCTTTTAATACCTTCAATTCCGATGTGTTAATCCCACAAATTTCCACTTTATTAATATACATAGTCCACCTCGAATCAGATTCCTCTGGTTGAAGTATGGACCAAACGGGGCAAGGATAATCAATTGAGCATGCCGGTTCGGGATTCTTTTTTGATCAAATACAAAACAGCCCCGGTTCCTTTGGGAACTGGGACTGTTTTTCGAGATTATATCAATTGCGGTAGATTATTTCTTTTCATCCGGATCATCGAGGAACTCATCGTATATGTCAAACTCCAGTTTCTCGCCGCATTTTGGGCAAGAGATTTCCCCTTCGTATAGAGTATCCTCTGTTAGGCAAATGGTTTCTCCGCAAGTGGGGCAGGAGACTTCAAAGAAGTCTTCGTCATCCAATGAATCGTTATCGCAATCACAGCAATCGCAAGCGTCTTCGCCGTAAAGCATTTCTTCTACGTTGCCTAAGTCTTCATCCAAAACATCGATCAGTTCTGCTGCCTCATCGCAGGAATCTTCTAAATCCGAAACGGTCAGAGCAAGATCTTCCAACAAGTCTGCCATTGCGTGCAACACTTTGATTTCATCCTTGCTTTCGTCCAGTTTCATTCCTTCCATCAATCCCTTGATGTATGCAACCTTTTCAGTCAAATTCATTTTCTTTTCCTCCTGTCGTTTCAATCAAACGGTGTTTGATTTATGCACGTTCCATATATTCTCCCGTTCTGGTATCAATGCGGATTTTGTCCCCTTCATTGATAAACAACGGTACGCGGATTTCGGCACCGGTTTCCAAAACGGCCGGTTTGGTGGCGTTGGTCGCGGTGTTTCCTTTGAAGCCGGGGTCGGTCTGCGTCACTTCCAATTCCACAAAATTCGGAGGCTCAATGCCGAACACATTGCCTTTATAAGAAAGCACCTTGACCTCCATTTCCTCTTTTACAAATTTGAAATTATCGCCCAGCTGCGATTCATCGATGGGCAGCAGTTCATAAGTTTCCAAATCCATAAAATAATAAAGATTGCCATCGGCATAAGAATATTGCATCACGCGGCGCTCAACATACGCGGTCGGGAACTTTTCGGTTGGATTAAAGGTTCGTTCAATCACTGTGCCTGAAATCACATTCTTTACCTTTGCACGGACAAACGCGGCACCCTTTCCCGGCTTTACATGCTGAAACTCGATTATTTGCCAAACGTTGCCGTCCATATCAAACGTAACGCCATTTTTAAAATCGCCTGCTGAAATCATAAATTACCTCCAGAACATGAGAACTTCTGCCTGTCGTCGTATCAGGCAAATCCTTCTTTTTTATTGTAACGCACAACCGGACGTTTTACAAGAGTTTTTTCCATTCTTTTTCATTTTTTGTAAGTCTACAATTGATCTGTTACTTTGATAAAAAGAAATTGACGAAGGTGCAATTCATACTATTGTAAAATTGCAAAATCAAATGAAAGTGGTTAAATCCTTTCATGACAAATATTGTAACACAAGAAAGAGGTGTCGTCAAGTTGTAATTTGAATTGTTGTTGGAGCATGTATCTTGTAGTTAGTTTTTGGAACACGCGTGGCAGTCAAACACCAAAAAATAAAATTTCAAAAGAAGGGCATTGCTTTTGCCGATGGATTATGGTATAATAAAAATAGCCTCATTTGCTGAGGCTTTCTTTCATGATATGCTATCAAAAATTGATAGAAAATCGGAGCGGGAGGTTTCATACATGAATCCCAACATTTTGCTCCGGTTGGATCTCATTTGTCATGAAAATGAATGATCCAGTTTGAAATTGATTTCCTGTTTGCATGTATTTGAAAATTTTAGCGATACTATCATTATAATACATACGCTGTTTTCGTAGCTGCTATCTAGAAAAAACTTTGCCGGGTCGGCGTCTGATACGAAAAGAATGCGGTCAGAAAGGAAATCGGTGGCAAGCGCTTGATGGGAGGAATTATTTTTATGGAGCTGAAAACGTGACTCGAACACGCGACCTGCTGATTACGAATCAGCTGCTCTACCAACTGAGCTATTCCAGCTTATCTCTGCTATATCTTAGATTATACTTATTTTTGACATGCCTGTCAAGTACCTTTCAATGAAAAAAGGAGGAAATTATGAAAAAAATATTGGGAGTCACCTTTGTGGAACTGTTATGGATTCTATTAGGAACCGCCTCTTTGGGGGCCGGAGTCGCTTGGTATGCTGATCCGTTCGGTCTGGTGATTGGCGGTATTACGGGTTCTTCTATTCTGATTTCGGCTGTTTTTAGCAGCGTGTTTGGCTTTGGTCTTTCACTGGGATTGTTGAATTTTTTGTTAAATATCCCTATCTTCATCATCAGCTGGATTCAGAACGGGTTTCGATTTATTAAAAAATCGTTGATCGGAATGTTATTGCTTTCACTGTGGTTATGGGTATTTGAAGTAGTGCAAAATCCATTTTCGGTGGGCGACGACATTTTCATGGGCAGTTTGCTTTGCGGCGTGTTGTCTGGAATTGGGTTGGCGCTTGTTTTACGAACGGGTGCGACAACCGGAGGGACGGACATGTTGGCCGCATGTATCCACAAAGCGTTCCCCCATATTTCCTTTTCTTTGGTGATCTTTGTCGTTGACGCAATCATCATCTTTTTGGGCATCTTTATCTTCGGTACGATCGTCACGGCGTATGCCGTCCTATCGGTTTTTGTCACCGCAAAATTGATTGACGCTGTTTCCAGCGGAATGCGGTTTGGAAGGGCTGTCTTTATCCTTTCGGAAAAGACGGATGAGATTTCAAAACAGATTTTTGAGCAGCTTGGACGCGGCAATACGGCAATACCGGTTCGCGGCATGTACAGTGGTAAGGAACGAACCATGCTTTATGTGGTTGTCCGCCCGAAAGAGGTGCCGCGTTTGAATCACCTGATATTGCAGGAGGATAAACATGCGTTTATTACGGTATGCAATGCGCAGGAAGTGCTTGGCGAAGGGTTTTTAGAGCGGGAAGACAGTTACATTTTTTAACGGTTCAAATTTGAGGAAAACAAAAAGTCTGCCACAAATTTAGCGGCAGACTTTTTTGATGTTATAGGGCTGTTGCGGTAAGCGCAACCCAATCCTGTTCTTGAAAAGATTGAATGACGCGGAATCCATTTGTTTGTAAGGCATGAACGACTTCTTCTGCCCGAGGTTTTATAATGCCTGAACAGAGAAATATGCCGCCTGCTTTCAGAAACGGGCGCACCGTACCTGATAAATGGATGATAGCGTCGGCAACGATATTGGCGCAAATAATATCGTATTGTCCGGACGCACGATCGGTTAAGTCGCTGCAAAGAAATTGGATACGGCCTTCAGAAAGATGGTTGAGCGCTGCGTTTTCACCTGCGACTTTTACAGCAATAGGATCAATATCCACGCCAACGACCGATTTGGCACCAAGCAAGCTTGACGCGATAGAAAGGATACCGCTGCCGCAGCCGATGTCAAGCACCTCTGTCTTTGGGGTTACTCGCTTTTCTAATTCCGCCAGACAAAGGCGAGTTGTTTCATGAGTCCCTGTGCCAAAAGACATTCCAGGATTCAAAAGTAATTTGATGTCATCGGGGTTCTCTGGGGTATAATCCTCCCAAACGGGGCAGATAATCAAATGGTTTCCAACGCGGGTTCGGTGATAGTATTGTTGCCACGTGGTCGCCCAATCCTCCTCTTTGATATTCGATGTATCCAGAAGATACGAAATTTTGGCTGCATGAAGACGTTCTTCCAGGAAAGAAAGTGCTTCGCGCGGGGAGACTTCCGGTTCGAGATAAATATGAATGATTCCTTGCGTGCGGTTTTTGGATTGTAATGTCTGGTCAATGAGGTTGATATGCGCAATTTCTTCGACCTCTGTCTCAAGCGTTGAATAATCTTCGATATAGATTCCATATGGAACTACCATTTGCGCAATGGCCGACGCGCGTTCCAATTCCGAGACGCGCACTTTGATTTGTAATTCTGTCCATTGATTCATTAGTTCTCTCCTTTCGCTGGCGAAAACAGCCGATCAAACGTTTTGATCAACTCTGTTGGTACTATTTCCCGAGGGTTTCGACCTTCCCGTAAAGAGAAGTCAGCCGCAGCCCCATGTGCATATACGGCGTTGGAGATCGCTTGTTGTATCGTATGATGATCCGACAAAAAGCCGGTAATCATTCCGGTGAGCAGGTCGCCTGAGCCGCCCTTAGCAAGGGCGGAGTTGCCGCTTTGATTGACAAATTGGTCGCCTGTCGGCGTTGTTACAATGGTATATGGTCCTTTTAATACCAGGTAACAACCCCATTCTCTTGCCATTTTTTGGGAGATGGAAAAACGATTGGATTCGATTTCAGCCACCGTACAGCCACAAAGTCGAGCCATTTCTCCGGGGTGAGGGGTTAAAATGGTTGGCGATGTCCGTCCAATCCAATCAGAAGGAAAGAGGGGCAGAAAATAGAGGGCGTCGGCATCCAATACTAAGGGACAATCGGACTGGAGAAGTGACCGAACCAACGGGGCCACGGCAGGGTTGCGGGAGAGACCTGGACCGCAGGCAATGAGATCGATATCATCCGGGAGCGGGCAGGAAACCAGGCAACCTTGTTGCTCCACGCAGGTCAGGTAAGTGGCCTCCGGAAGACGTGCAGCCGCTGAGGGTTTTGCCTCCTTTGGAATGGCAAGCTGCAAAAGACCGATTCCCGTATGATAACAGCCGAGAGCGGCGAGGATTGGAGCGCCCGGCATGTCCTGGCTTCCTCCTACTATCAACGCCTTTTGATAAGTTCCCTTATGAGCGTCGCTCCGGCGCTTGGGGAGGGTGCCCATAAATTCCTCTGCGCCCCATGTTCGGCAGCGGGCGGTTCTGTACGGTTGGGGAATGCCGATGTCGACAACCAGCAGCTGTCCGTAATGGGACGCCGCTGGATACTGGTAGGCACTTTGCTTGGGAAAGGCTATCGTGACAGTCACGTCCGCGTAGACAGAGTGGGAGGACACAGCCCCGTTGGCGGAGACGCCGCTGGGGATATCCACTGACAAAACATGAGCTGGCGACTGGTTGACCTTGGAAATGAGGCTTTGTTCTGTTGGCGGTAGTTCTCCTTTTACGCCGATTCCGAACATGGCGTCTA
>CAKRVU010000040.1 GCA_934408835.1 uncultured Oscillospiraceae bacterium
ACCAATTCCACTTCTGCTCCCGCGAGGGTAATGGAAGAAGAAATCAGATCGACATTTTTAAATTTAGTCTTCAAAATAGCTTCCCGACAGGGAATCTCCCCCAGCAGAACCTCATAGATGGTATGCTTGTTCTCTTTTTTCGATACTCCAAAACCGCTCGTTGCATTTCCTTGCGGATCAATATCAAGAAGCAGAACCTTCTTTTTACGGTTTCCAAGAGAAGCGGCCAAATTGACCGCGGTAGTTGTCTTTCCAACGCCGCCCTTTTGATTTGCGATCGATATGATCTTTCCCACACAAAACGCTCCCTTTGTTTTTGATTCTGATTTCCAATTGAATCGTTTTCAAACCATATTTTAGATTCACTTCTTTTATTATATCACAAAAAATCAAAAAAGAAAAGCAAAACGCCCCAAATTGTTTCACATGAAACATCTGAGACGTTTGATACCCTCTTTTTATTTTCCGATTGGAATTTTCACTATATATTGAATGAAGTCTTCTTCTTTGATTTGTTCTGTTTTTGCGTTGATTCCAGCCCGCTGCATCGTTTCTACCGCACGATTAATGGTATTAAAAAATATTCTCACATCCTTTATCACCGGAATATATGTACGCGACGGCTTTTCCTCTGCTATCAGCGTTTGAATATACTGTTCCGTTTGTTTGACATTCAAATTTTTTTGTTCTATATAATAGATAGCCTTGTCTATCATCTGATCCTCATCAAGCTTTAATAACGTCCGCGCATGTCGCTCTGTCAAACCGGCTTCCATTATCTTCTTTTGCTGCTTTTCTGTAAATCTTAACAGTCTCAGTTTGTTGGCAATGGTGGATTGCGCCTTTCCCAATCTCTTAGAGGCTTCTTCTTGCGTGATACCCCAATCAGTAATCAGATTTTTGATTGCCATTGCTTCTTCAAAGAAATTCAAATTCTGTCGTTGAATATTCTCAATTAGCGCATAAATAGCTGATTGCTTTTCATCCGTTTCCATCACAATGCAGGGCAATTCCTGTAATTTTGCCAACTTCGCGGCCTTCAGTCTGCGCTCTCCTGAGATTAGTTCATACTCTCCACTGTCATTCATTCGAACAGTCAATGGCTGCAGCAACCCATTTTCCATAATGCTTGTAGCCAAACACTCCAAATCTCCCAATTCAAACACCTTCCGCGGTTGCGCCGGGTTAGGTATAATCTGATCAATCGGAAGAGAAACCACACGGTTGATCACCTTTGCATTCTTTGTAAATAATCTCATCTGTAACTTCCTCTCTTGTCCTTCCAAGCCTGTCCATTCTATTTTCAGTATAACAGATGTGATTTTATTTTGCACCAAATTTCGTTCGAATGAATTCCCCTTCATTCCTCTTTATTCGGGAAAAAATAGCGGTTTTTTTGTAATTCGCGCCGTGTTTCGCGGATATTTTGTCGGAGTATGCGATATTTTTTTGATTATCGGAAGAATTCTCTTACTTCCGTCCTCTAATATGCACTCCTTCACCTGCTCTATCTCCCCTCCTAATTCTCGTATTACACCTCTGGATGCTGACAATTCTTCCAGACCCGCCGGTCCTTTTAATGGAATAAATCTCCCTCCTACTTGAGTCAAAGGGAGCGCATATTCTGATAAAACCGCGAGATTTGCCACTGCCCGTGCAATGACAACATCAAATTGTTCCCGAAACTCCTCCCGTTTTCCAGCCTCCTCCGCGCGAATGGTAATCGGTCTGGTAGAAAGTGATAACCTCTCCTTCACTTCCTCCAAAAAATGTACCCTCTTTTGCAAACTATCTGCCTGTACCACTTCGAGTTCAGGATAAAGAATGGAAATTGGTACCGAAGGGAATCCCCCGCCCGCACCGATATCAATCATTTTTTTGCTGTCATTTGGAATCAGTGGAACGAGAAGCAGACTATCGACAAGGTGTTTTGTAACAATCTGATCCGGTTCGAGGATTGACGTTAAATTGATTTTCCGGTTCCATTCAATCAAAAGCATGACAAATCGATCCATCATATCTGCTTGATCCTTTGAGATGGTAATTCCCTGTTCCTTCAATTCCTTTATCAGCTGCGTTTGATCAATCATAGTTTCTTCTCCTTTCTCTTTTTTTGTTCCAAATAGATAAGAAGTACTGCAACATCCGACGGGCTCACTCCCGAAATACGGGACGCCTGTCCAATATTAAGCGGTCTCATCTGATCCAGCTTTTCTCTGGCCTCCAGCCGCAGCCCCTCTATTTTGTGATAACAGATTTCATCCGGCAATCTTTTTTTCTCCATCTTTCTCATCTGCAACACTTTTTTCTGTTGTTTTTGAATATATCCTTCGTATTTTAAGATAATTTCTACCTGTTCGGTCACTCGTCTTTCCAACAGAGGTCTCTTACAATCCAACGGCGCAAGCTCCAAATAACTCAGCTGCGGTCTCCTCAACAATTGCTCCAAGGAGGTTTTTTGTTCAATAGGAGATGTTCCACGTGAAACAAGGAATTGATTCACCTCTTCTGTTGGATAAACAGAAGTCTGACGAAGCCGCAATTGATCTTTCTCAATTTTCTGTTGTCGGGCTGTCATTTCCAGATAGACCTCTTCGGGCAACAGTCCAATTTTTCTTCCAATGGGCATCAATCGGCTGTCGGCATTATCCTGACGGAGCAACAGGCGAAATTCGCTGCGCGAGGTCATCATTCGATAAGGCTCGTTACACCCTCTTGTAACCAGATCGTCAATCAACGCGCCGATGTAAGAGCTGGCACGGTCTAATATCAGAGGTTCCTTCTGATTACAAGAAAGCGCCGCGTTGATTCCGGCAATCAATCCCTGCGCTGCCGCCTCCTCATATCCAGACGTGCCATTGAACTGCCCTGCTCCATAAAGTCCCTTTACCCTTTTGGTTTCAAGCGTTGGATACAGTTGCAACGGATCCCAGCAATCATATTCAATTGCATATCCGCTCCGCATGATTTCAATCTGTTCAAATCCATCTATTGTCTGTAAAAAGGACTGCTGCACATCTTCGGGAAGGGAGGAAGAAAGACCCTGCAAATACATTTCCTGCGTGTGCTCTCCCATCGGTTCTACAAATGTCTGATGCCGAGGTTTATCAGAAAATCGGACTACTTTGTCTTCGATAGACGGGCAGTATCTCGGTCCCACACCAACGATTTTTCCAGAATACAAAGGTGATTCTTTTAAATGATCTCGTATCACCTGATGTGTATTTTCATTGGTGTATGCAATATAACAATTTACTCGATTGTCCGGAGCCTGTGTTGTTTGAAAGGAAAAAGAACAGATCTGATCCTCGCCAGGCTGCTTTTGCAGCTTTGAAAAGTCAATACTGCGTCTTGCCACACGAGGCGGGGTTCCTGTTTTAAATCTTCTGAAAGAAAACCCGATTTCTTTTAATTGATCTGTCAAAAAAGTAGCCGCCAATGAGCCGTCCGGTCCTCCTTGATAAGATGTTTCACCTACGAATATCGTTCCGTTCAAATAGGTTCCGCAGCAAAGCACTACTTTTTTGGCGGAATAAATTCCGCCCGTCTTTCCGACAACTCCAACCGTTTTGCCGTTTTCGATTCTAACCTGAATCACTTCATCCTGTTTCAGAGAGAGAAGAGGATCCTGTTCCAAAACCCGCTTGATATATTCATGGTATCTCTGACGATCGATCTGAGCACGCAGACTGTGAACAGCCGGACCCTTAGAGCGATTGAGCGTCCGTTTTTGCAACGTGGTTGCGTCAGCCGCCTTTGCCATTTCACCGCCCAAAGCGTCGATTTCAAAAACCAGATGACTTTTTGCCGGTCCTCCAATGGAAGGGTTGCACGGCAAATTCCCAATCTGATCAAAAGACATGGTAAAAAGAGCAGTACGACATCCCAGTCTAGCGGCCGCAAGCGCTGCTTCCACCCCGGCATGTCCCCCTCCTACTACAATCACTTCAAATTGTTTCATTTTGAATCTCCGTTACTTTCCAACACAAAATTTTGAAAAAATCTGATCAATAACCTCTTCAGAAGCCTTTTCTCCGGTCAATTCCAATAAAGCGTCAATCCCTTCCTCCAAAGAAATAGATACCAAATCAAGAGGAACGCCCATTTCCAGGTCTGTTATCGCCTCAGAAATCTCCTTCTCACTCTGCAAAATCGCGCTATACTGTCTTTCATTCAATAATCCAGGTATATTCGGATCAATTTCCGCAACCTTGAGGGTTTGCGCAATCTCATCGCGCAGCCGATTTATGGTTTCCTCCATTTTCTGAGAAGTATAAACCACTCGCTCAAATTCATTCCCGTCCAAAGCGATCCGATTTAAGTCTATTTTATTTACTGCCAAAATGGTTGGTTTTTGGGTTTCCTGTTGCCTAAACAATTGCAATTGTTTTTCAATCGACCGAGAACTATCCAAAACAAAAATCACAATGTCCGCGTCCGCCAGCATGTTTTTTGCCTTTTCAACACCAATTTTTTCAATCGGATCTTCGGTATATCTCAAACCAGCAGTATCAATCAAGGTGGTCAAAACACCGTGAAATCGCGTTCTGACTTCAATAGCGTCTCTGGTTGTCCCCGGAATGTCGGTTACAATACTCTTATCTTCGCCACACAATTGATTGATTAGGGTGGACTTTCCCACATTCGGCTCCCCAACAAATACAATCTTTGCTCCTTCCCGCACGATTCTATTTTGTCGATATTGCTGTAACAGTCGTCTCATCTTCGACCTCTGAGACAGCAACTCTATTTGTACGTTTTTCAGTTCAGTCTCTGGAATTTCCTCTTCCGGATAATCAAGAAGCACCTGAATATTTGCTGCAATAGAAATCATTCTTTCGGAAAGTTCTCGAATTTTTTGCTGTAATTTTCCGTCTTTCCCCTGCGCTGCCAACCTGACAGACGCCTCAGATTCCGATTCTATCAGTTTAATTACTCCTTCTGCCGCCGTCAGATCCATTTTTCCATTTAAAAAAGCACGTTTGGTAAATTCCCCGCGTCCTGCCAAAAGCGCTCCCCGATCGAGAAAACAACGCAAAACCAGTTCAGAAACGGCAACTCCGCCATGACAGGTTATTTCCACCACATCCTCGCCGGTATAGCTGTGCGGTGCACGAAATACGAGGGCAATTCCATCGTCAATTTTCATTCCATCGCAGCCGATAATATCCCCATAAGCCGCCTGATAACCTGAATAGTCGTTAAGCGATCGTCCTGAACGCGTCAAAAAAGAATCGGCGGCAATCGAAATGGCGTCGTCTCCATATAACCGAATCATTGCAACTCCTCCCAAGCCGTAGGGAGTTGCAATTGCAGCAATTGTACTCAATTTTCATTCCTCCAAAAAAGGAACGACTCAATTGCCGTTCCCCTCTTTTCATTCAAATCATTTTAGTCCACATCAATTTTACCGTAAAGCTTATGACTTTCCGGATCCTTTTTCAAAAATTCTTTTTCAAAATCATAAGTAGAAGGCTGATTGGAAGCACCTTTTTGAGAAATATAATTGGAATTATCATGTTTCCGTCGTTTTTTCCAGCGCTCTACATGTTTATTATCTTTGGGCGCAAGATCGCTTGCAATAATAACTCTGCGATTGGGATCCTCTCCCACTGATTTGGTGTACACTCCGTCTATCTGACTGATTACTGTGTGAATCATTCTTCTTTCATAAGAATTCATTGGATCAAGGGAAACACTTTTGTTTTCTTTGATACATTCCTGTGCAACTTGCTTTGCCATCTCTTTCAACTGGTTCGCTCTTCTTTCACGATAATCCCCGCAATCAATGATAAAGCGCACATACTCGCTCCCGCCTCGATTCGCGGCCAAAGCAGTAAGATGCTGAATGGAGTAAATGGTCTCCCCTCTTTTTCCAATAATGAATCCCAGATCATCGCCGGTAATCCTGATGATAACAACCTTTCTTTCGATTTTCATTTCCAATTTTAATTCTTTGCAGCCGAGGTTGTCCAATATGCTTCTTAAATAAGCCATTCCTTTATCGGCTTTATGTTTCATATTGGAGGAAATAGTTCCGTTTTTCTTTTCTTGATCGGTATTCCCTTGCACATTCTCTGTTCCGGTCTGTTCTGTCGCAGAGGCTTCTTCCGTTTCATAAAAAGCATAAACTTCCGCTTGTTCTTTTATTTTTCCAAACAATCCTTTTTTGACGTCTTTTTGAACGATAAATTGCAGCTCTTCCATCTTCTTTCCAAGCTTCTGAGCAGCCATCTCTTTTGCCTGTTCAATACTGTTTGCCTTGATTACACATTCTTGTTTCATTGTTCTTCCCCTCTTTTTACTGGAAATCCTTATCCGTCACCTCAACGTATTCTTCTCCGTACTTTTCGGCGTCCCTTTTTCTGGCCGCAGCCAATCTCTGTCGATCCAATTCCTTCTGTGTTAATTCTTGATCAGTCAGAACCTCTTTTCCGTTCTGATCTTTTGCCTTTACCTTTTGGACTACCTTTTTCTTTCGATTTTTTCGCTTCTCTTCCAGCTCTTTGATAGCCTGATCTCTTAATTCCTTAGGATTATAAATTTTATTTAGTACAAGAACCTGAATCGTCATAAAGAGATAAGAAGTAATCCAGTAAACTCCAACGCCAACGGGCAAGGTAAAGGAAATCCAAATAGAAATCAAAGGCATAGAATAGATCATTGCCTTCATAGCGCAACCACCACCAGCCGCGTTAGCAGCGTAAGTGGGATTGGTTTTCATAGACAAAAATCCCTGCAAAAAGCTAAAAAGACCAGCTAAAATAGGAACAATAATGGTAAAAGAAAGTAGTTCCGGTCTACTACCCAAATTCAGACCCAAAAAGTTCATATCAAGGTTTTGTACGGAATTCAAAAAATCATTTCCAAGGGAAGCAAACTTAGAAGGATCCGACTGAACCTGCTGAATGACATTGAGCTGTGCATAAAGATTGGAAGGGTCAAGTCCCGCAATTTGACACGCCTGAGAAATCAAATCGCTGCTTAACCTTAAAATATGCGTCATAGGACGGTACACAACGTCCAAAATACCAAACAAAACGACAAACTGCAGCAGCATAGGCAAACAACCGGACATCGGACTATATCCTTCTTCTGCATATAATTTTTGCAGTTCCTCGTTTTTCTTTTGCGGATTTTTGGCATACTTTTTATTAATTTCCTGAATCAAAGGTTGAAAAGCGCCCATTTTTGCAGTAGACTTCTGCTGTTTAATTGCAAGAGGCACCATGCAAAGCTTTAGCAACACGGTGAATATGATTAAAGCAACGCCATAATTGGCGATAACCTGATAGATGGCCCAAATAATCCAACCAAGAGGGGTTCCCAACAATTCATATATAAAATTCATATACATCCTCCATAAGGATCCGATTTTTTCTTCATATTTCTTTTTTCCTGTTTCTCCCTTTCCATTCAGACGGAACAGGATCGAAGCCACCCTCGTGAAAGGGATGACACCGAAGAATTCTGCGGAGACTTAAATATCCCCCCTTCAAGAAGCCGAATCGGTTCACAGCTTCAAGCGCATATGCAGAACAGGTAGGATAAAAGCGACAGCAAGGTGGAAAAAGAGGCGAGATACATTTACAATAAAATCGTATCAAAAGAATCAAAATCTGTTTCATTTTTTCTTCCGTTGAGTCTTTTTGTTTTTCTTCAAAGTCATCGAAATAGCAACCGGAATCTGTTTTTTTAATTGAAGATATAAGTCGCCCGATTTTCGATTTGTCGCAGACTTCCTGGCAACGATCACAAAGCGATATCCTTTGAAATCCTCTTCTTTTTCCAATTGACCGTAAGCCGCTAAAATAATTCTTCTCACACGATTGCGAACAACGGCATTCCCAACTTTTTTGCTTACCGTAATCCCTATCCGTGTTTCTGATCTCTTCCCTCTTGCAGCATAAACAATAAGGTCGCGTCCGGCTTTACAACAGCCGCAATAATACATCCTGCGAAAATCAGTATTTTGTTTTAATGTTTTAGTGTAAATCATTTTTGCAACCTCATAAAAATGCAAAAACGGTCCATCAAGACAAACATTGGACCGTCTTCTTTCTTATCTATTCATTTTATAGGATACCAAAAAGACCGAAAATACCAGGTATTACTGTTATCGGTTGTATTGGTAATTTTCAATAAGAAAGTCTTTTTCTGCCTTTCGCACGACGTCTTGCTAAAACCTTGCGTCCATTGCGATCTGACATTCTTTTACGAAAACCATGCACTTTAGAACGATGACGTTTCTTCGGCTGATAAGTCCGTTTCACTTTTATTTCCTCCTTTACCAATCGGATACCGGCTCTAACAATTCTCTTTTCAATCAAAAATTCAAATCAGAGCCTTTCAATGAAATAGTATATAACATTGATAAAGGGTTTGTCAAGCAATTTTTTAAATTTCTTTTGAGCCGCTGATAAAAATCATTCTATTTAATATATATCGCCTCTTGCAATTATTCCAAAAAAATGTTATACTGAACAAATAACCTGAACGTCATATCTCTTCCAGATCTTGCAGACTCACCAACAAATTTTTACTCATCTATCTGCTTGTTTGATTTATCCTGTCCGTTCAGAACGATTGAATGATACTGACGATATATTTA
>CAKRVU010000041.1 GCA_934408835.1 uncultured Oscillospiraceae bacterium
TCCCAGTCAGAATAGGTACCAGTTTTCTTGAAATATTTGAGACCCTTGTACATTGAAGCAGTAATAATAATCATTGGTTCGCTGCCAGGTGTTACATCATATTCCATGCCCCAGATATCCTTGATTTTTGTAACGCCGTTTTCTTCAAAAAAACGCTCGTAATCAATCTCGTGTAAGCAACCCTTGATGTATGGAGCACGTAGAATCAAGCTGTTCATCCGTTCAGAAGTACCGATACGCTTTTCAAATTCGCGCATGATACTTGGGTGGCAGATTCCAGCACCATCAAAGGCGTTGATATCAATGTCAACTGTTTTTGTGGCGATATCTTTCTGGGTCCAGGTACGTTCTTTGCCTGTTTTGCGGTCATTAAACGTCACAGTCTTGTCTACCAGGTACTCGATCTACTGATTCTTGATCGTTGTCATATAATCTGGAACAACAATCATTTTGGGATACCAGTTCTCCAGACAGTGGCAGCTGCTCAGCATCAAACCACGATAAGCATAATACTTGCTCAGGACGGTTGGTGTCTCAGAAAAATCCAGTTCCATGCTTACACGGCGATCGAGTTCAGGGTAGATATGTCGCTCAACAAAACTCAACATACTCTGACGAACCATACTTGCACTACGTTCACAGAACAGATATTTTTGACCATTAAATTTGAATCCATGCTCTACTAAATGATCGATAGCATCAGGGTGGTTTTGACCGCCTGTTGCATCAACAAAAATAATAAAGCGCTGAAATTTATTCTAGTCGTCGGAAATGAGCCGAATCTGCCTGAACAGCATATCGTCGCCCTGCAAGACCTTATACTGCTCCATCTCTTCTGGTGTCAGTTTAAAATTATAATTATGAGAAACGATATAATTCAAGTTGAATTTTAGTACGCTATATAATGGTGGACTAAACAAATAATATCACTCCTCAATGAATCAAATTGTTCCAGTGGTCGTTAAAATGGTCATCATCGTTATCTTCGCTATCGCCGCCCATATCGTCGTCGCTATACGTGATCTCATCGTAGGCCGCCAAACACCTGCTGATAAATACAACCAAAATGGGCGTAACCACCAGAGCAGTAAAGAGCACACGCCCTAGAATCTGATATGTAAGCACGAATACAACCAGCATTTCTGCGATAGTAAACATCCAATTAACAAAGTCAACGGAACTTAAAACACCAGCGATAAGCACCATCAGCGGAATAGAGTTGACACGGATCTCCTGAATATCGTCTCGCTCTGTATCATTCTCTCCGCCCGGCTTTTTAGGCTCTTTATCCATGCTGCGATACATCTCCTTCCTTACTCTTCATCGTCCCATTCGCGCCGTTTGTTACGCTGCCACTTATCATGTTTGGGCTGCGCGGCTTCCTGAGCCTTCTCAACTTCGTGCATAAACTGGTTTTCAATCATGCGCTGTTTACGAGCCTCACGCATATATGTACTCTTCGAAACCTTATCACGCTTGCGATCACTCATCGCCATAATCCTCCTCATCGTTGTTATCATATTCTTCCAATCCATATAGCTTATGATATAAATATCGGGTCAAAGAAGGAGACATTGGCGTTCCATCATCCATCAAGAGTGTATCGTGGAGCGAGGCACCACCAATCAACTCTTGCCACTCAGCATAAATCTGAATTGCGTCAATAATATCTTCATATGTAACTGCGTAATCACGAATCGCTTCAACTACTGCAAATCCAATATTATAAATATCCTGTTTTGAAAAATTGTCTTCTTTCATAAATGACCTCCTTATAGAAGCGATTCACAACGGAAGGGCTTCTTCATTTTTTCTAACTCACGTTGTACAGCAATAAGCTGTTTTCGTAAATCTTCAATTTCATCTTGTACATTTTTAACTCTGTCGCTTACAAACGAACTAGTTTCAATTTCTGATGCAAAGTAACCGTTGATGAGATCGTGTGTTCTGATGAGTTCCAAATGTGTTCACCTCTTTAATGCTTTTTATATTAAACATCATAACAGACTCTTACAAACGAAGGCTCTCTTACTATTTCGAATAAGATATTCCAAGCATTCTGGCACGACAGAAAACTCTTTAAACCAATCAAATGTATTGCGGCACATTAAATCATCTATATTTATCTGTCGCATTTTATTTCCACAGATGTATCTAACATCAGCTTCTCCATACAACTTAGTGAATAATTTGCAATATTCAAACGACTTAGCCAATCCAAGATATTCATCAAAGTAGAACATAGTATACTGTGCGTTCATTTTACTATAGTCAAACTTTTCACGAAATTCATCCGGCGATTTGCATATTACGATTACTTTACGGTGTTTTTGTACAGTGTCTAAATTATCATACCAAGAACATACGGCATCGTATTTTTCTGGACTTACAAATAAAATTCTCATATCGTCCTCTTCTTTATGTGATTGTCGTTCTGCATTTACTGTCATTCCATATTCTCGATTAAATAAATCGATCGTATTAATAGTCGGAGAAGGGGAGTAGTCATAAAACTCATAGTCAAACTTGTCTGATATTTTAGGCATTGTCGAAACTATTACTTCAGCCCATCTTTTTGTATAGTCTGCAGCACATTGTTTTACCACCCGAATATCCGGATTATTTTCGCGACAGATTCTAACTGGTTTGTCGTCCGCGTACCAAATATTAATTGTTTCATCCTGAGATTCGTCGTGATTGGTTTCTGTCGTTTGAATCTACGATCCATTTTGAAAATCAATTCTATTCATAATAAACTCCTGCAAATTAGCGGCTGCTGTTTATTTATGTATATTGGTTTCGGATATGTATAAAAATCGTTTATAATAAAGTCAGACAATAACCAACCTGCGTCGCAATCAAGTCTATATTTTTTATCTTTATACAAAACATAGTCAACACCATTCACAGCCATACATGTTATTACTTTAATAAGATCATCTTGCCGTTGAGTTGCCTTAATACTTGGATCGCTAAATATGCTCTCAGCAACTAACTTTATAGTTTCTTCTCGTGTCATATGACCATACTCCTTATATTGCTGCGCTTATAATAAACTGTGGCACACGAACGGCTTTTTAGATTGCATGGTGTATTCACTGACCAGTTCGAGATATCGTTTATAAATTAGTTCTGCAGCGTCGCCTTCAATGGTTTCCATCCGTAACCCAGATATAATTTCGACTTTGATAAAGTCTTTTGGATTAAGAGTAATAGTTAAATCCCAGTCATAATGTATATATCTGCGATCCATATCAACATGAATCATTATTGAATCTACTTTATGTCCACGCTCTTCACTAAGTTCTGCATATAATTTATGCCGAGCCAGGTTTAGTATTTCCTTTTCGTTCTTTTTAAAATTACTCGTTCCAAAAATATCTGTTGTCATAGTAAACTCCTACAGGTCAGTTGCGGTTGCAGTGCCGGTCTTCCTATAGCTGGATCATCTGCATCTGTGATTTTAGGATGAAGTGCGACATCAGATGGGTCATATGTAGCTATAGAAATAGCCTCAATCAAGTCGGAATTTATAATACGCTTCATACATTCGTCGATATCATCGATCACTACAGGTTTTCTTCTAGCAGGGCCAAATTGTGCATGCCGGAAACTATCAGCGTCAAAAACGTGGATCACAATCGTGTTGTTTGATGTTTTAATTTTGATATCACGCAAATAGTTATTGCAACCAATATATTCATATTCACCATTGGAATTAGCACAAATTTGCATTATAATCGTCACAACATGTTGGATAAAATATGAAGTGGGCACAATAATGTCACAGTCATTTTCAATCGCGTATTTGCATATTTGATAGGTTCGACCACTGCCGCGTGGTGAAAATATTTTATACATACTCTGTGGGACCTCCATCAATTGCCCAAAATATATTCAAACTGGTTTCGCTTATTTGCCCCATGAGGATGTCCTTTCCCCAAATGGTGTGATTAAATATCGATGCAAAGCCGCATCTTCTAATTCTTTTTGTACCTGATGTAGTACAGTCATATTATCAAGATAAGAAGGAAGCAACTTTTCTACGATCTCATAGGTCAAGGCGTTTATCTGCAACCGTTTTTTCATCGTCATTCCACGATGCATCAAAGGACGAATCATCCACTCAATCTGGTCGCGGATATAATCAATAGAGAATGGATCGATTTCATGTAGTATACTCATTTTTTCTATGTACTTCTTAAATAGTTCTACTGTCTGTTCTGCTTCAGCTTCTCGATAGCGGTCACACAATTCTTTCGCGAGATTGTCAAGTGCGTCATAGTTCCATCCATCAGTAGGGGACCAGTAGTCCGCAACTTTTAGGCCGTCTATTTTTACTTTTATCATCTGGCGCGGCTCCTTAATCTAGCAGATCAGCCAGACGAGCGGTCTCAGAGCGTTCCGTAATAGGCAAGTAAACCGTTCCAAAGCGTTCATTTCCCGCCAGCTTATCAATCAACTTCTGAATGCCATTGTTTCGTTCGAAGGCCACATCATCAATCTGTCTCAAGTCACCATTGATCCACAGTGTGCTGCCTTCGCCAACTCGACCAATCAATAGCTGAATGTGCTGCTTGGTAAGATTCTCTGCTTCACTGCAGTAAATTATGGATCGACTGAAACTGCGTCCACGAATAAAGCCGAGTGGTTGAATCTCTACCCACCCATCAGTGATGGCTCGCTCCAATGCAACCTCTCCACCAAGACAGTCAGCCAAAATAGCAGCAAATGGATAAATTTTCTCAAACATAGAACCAGGCAGAAATCCGAGTTCTTTCGTGTCTTTAACTTCAATGTTGTTACGGACCCAGACAATCTTGTCATATTTGCCTTTTTCAATCAGATCAATAGCATGATTAACCATCAGAAAATCCTTGCCGCTGCCGTATACGCCAAGAAGAAGCTTGATTGTAATGTCATCATTCTGAAGTAGGTCAAAGGCAATTTTTTGCTGATCATTAAGTGGTTTGATCTTGCCAGCGTATGTGGTATTCAGATTTTTGTATTTAATAGGTACATAACGCGAGCCATCCCAGCGAAGCCCTGCCGTGTTGCCATCAGCGTCTGCATTTGAAATCAAGATATAACCGTTAGTGGGCGTATCAAACAGGTTCTTTTGCTCGACATCTTTGGAGTAGGCCATAGCCAGCGCTTCCTCGCCGCCGTCTTCTAGTGTGGTTTCTATCCATCCTTTATAGTCACTCTTCGCAGCTGTTGCGTCAGGGAAAGTGAACTCAATCGGCAGATCAAGAATACCGCTGGCTATATTGGCACAACTTAGGTCGCTGGTGACAAATTTAAAAGAATCAATATCAGCTTGGATCTGTCGCTGTACGTCTGAGAAACCAGCTTCGATCGCGTCATTCAAATTGCGATGCAACTCATCCAGATACCAACGGGCAGTTGCCATGATCGTCGCATCGTTATTGTCACTGATTGGCTTGCCATCCAAGATGTAGAATAGAGAAGACATGGGAACGGCTATTACTCGAAAACTGCCATCGTCGCGGTGTTCAGCAAACAATCGAGTAGCTGTACGTGCTTTCTAACGAGTTTCTTCGTTCTTTTTACCACTTGTTTTAATGTCTTCTAACTCGTGCAAAGTCATGTCTGCAATCAAAAATGGGCTTGTGAATGCTGCAGCACCGAGATCGAGTAGGGCGGAAGTGTCATAAAATTTCATAACAGATATTCAGTCCTTTCTTATAGTAAATGTTACTCTACCATTTTATACGGTAGATAATAACAGTTGTTTTTATAATTATACCCCTAAATATGCAAAATATCAAGTAAAATTATGAATATTTCCGGAATGAGGTGAAATTTAATAAAATATTCAATAAATGGCGCAAAAATAGCGAAAATACGATGAAAATATAGCGATTTGATGCGTTTTTAACAGCGATAAAATATAATAAATGGCAACAAATGGCAGAAAATATACAAAATAATACATAATAAAATATAACGATGACACGATGATTTCCGGATGGAGCTTCGGATGCTTTTTTAAGCGATTTGGGGAAGTGGGCTATTAAGTGAATCAATAGGATAAAATGAGCAAAATTGTGATACGTGGGGCAGAAACTGAAGGGCAAAGCATATGTACAAATGATGCTGATTGAAGGCGGAACCGAAGAGGTGACTGGGTAATGGGGAGATAGAACAACTTAGCCCTTTAGGGCTGGCACATCCCGTTTCTCGATTTTTAACCACCCCCGCCTCATGCCGTGCTGAATGTCCATTTTCTCTAGGAACCATGCGGATTTTTGGCAAATCGTACCTAACGTTAGAAGGTATTATTTACTTTGCTGGCAGAACGGAATTTATACCTATTATATATAGCGTATGAGCTGGCCCTCTTTGGGCTGGTATTCTGATAGCGGGTTTGTGGATATGTTGCACGAAAAAATTATTTAGGCTATACTGTAGTCACTCCAAAGGAACACGGAAAGCCCACAAGGCGGGAGCGCTACGGATGAAGAAATGGCCGTACCTGCCCGGGGCCTGAAACAATCGGGGCCGTACCTTGAAAATTGAATATTTTGTTGTGTTAGTAGTGTACGGCACGCGGAACGCGCACGAGGTTCTGATAGTTATATCAAAAGCCGTTTGCAGTGTTTCAAGTACGCGGTGCAATCCACGAACACACAACGCCAAAATTGCTTGACGGTAAAAAAGCTAGAAGTGTACCCTTTACACTTCTGGTTGTTGCAACAAGCCGGAAACGGCTTGTAAAGGATAAGGGTGTATAACCCTTTACCTGTATATTACAGTCGGGCATGAGCAAAAAGCACTGAAAAGCGCAAAAGTTCGTGCCCGGCCATGTGTACAGGTAGTACACAAAACACGCAACAACAGAAAAGAGAGGTAAATTATGGCTATTATTACTGAATACGCAATGAGCAAAGTGGCACGCGCAATTGCTGACCCCGAAAATAAGGCGACCGGCTACACTGTAAAGGTGCTGGCTGAGAACGGCGTCACTGTATGGACACCGGCCAAAATCGAAGACGCGGCATTTAGCCTGTATAAGGCTCTGTCCGCATGGTTCATGGCCCGTGAAAGTGCAGGCACCGAAGAGGATAGCACCGAAAACAAAGCTATCATTGACGCATATGCCAAAGCCGCACGCAAGGCCGCACAGGACTGGTTTGTTATGTTTGGTAGCAAGCCTGCAAAGAAAGACGGCGACCCGGCAAGAGCTTTTGTAGCTCTGAACTATGCTGAAATGGGTATCCTTGGTGAAATCCGTGAACGCGCACAGCAGAGCGTCAAGGACGTAAACGACACTGCAAAGCTGTCTAAAAAGTTCCTTGAGTACCTGACTGTTGAGACCGCCCGCCTTTTGGACGGCAAACCCTATGTTCGCCTTGGTGAGTCTGACCTCGCTGAGACGCGCAAAGCGGCAAACGCTGATAAGGCCGCAAAGTCCGCTAACACTCGCGCCAAAAATCAGGAAAAGAAAGACCAGCAGGAAGAAGAAAAGCAGGAACTCCAGCAGACCGCACAGCAGGCACAGCAGGCACAGGCAGACGCTGAAAAGAAGTTTGCTGATGCCGCCGCTCTCATCGCCGAAGCTATCGCTCTGGTTGAGCAGTCCCATGCAACCGATATCGAGAAAGCATCTATCATTGGCAAGCTGAAAGCCGCTATTGGCCAGTAAGCAGACGACTAGGCGTCTATAAACAGGTGTCAAGCCTAGTGCGTGGGTGGGGTTATCCTCACCCGGTCACACAAGCAAGCGTAGCAACCGCAAAGTGTGGGCGTCCATGTGGCGCATTGTTCAACCGCAAGCAAGAAAAGAAAAAAGAGGTAAAGAATTATGCTGTTCACTATTGTATTCAACGAGTATGGCTTAACCCTTAACACAACAGATGTAGAAACTGCCTTCCATGCGTGCGATATGCCGCAGTTGGTTGACGCAGTTGTTAATGCTGAGACCGGCAAGGTTCTATGGGGATCTTTGTCTGAATGCGAACTTACTCCTGAACAAGCTACTGTAGAGGAAGCCATTGCAGAACGGCGTGCAATTGAAGAAAACGAACGCAAGATAACTGCAAAAGTTGGCGGCATCACTCGTGTAACTGACTTTGATGCAGAACGTCTTGACGAAGAAGCACGCAACAAGCCTATTGTACCGTGGTACCGTCCCGCAGAAGCAAAACAACAGTATGTTGACGCAATCATTATCCCTATGGCAAAAGAGTGGGCAATCCTCAGCCGCGCAGATATCGGGGACTATTTTCGCACCATGGAATTTAAGAGCAACGCCGTTAGTATCTTTGAACAGAAGGCTAAACGCACATGGTGCAACCGTCCATTCTATGACGAAATTCGTCTGTATCACAATGGGATACTTGTACGCTTTTCCGTAAACGGGCATGAACTCACTATGTAATCGCCGTTGGCTATCGTCCTAAGCATGACGTTAAACCGCTCACCCCTGTAATCAGGACGCCTTGACGTGGCGCAGGGGCTTTTTAACTAAGAGCCTGAAAAGAAAGAGAGGTAATTTTGGTATGAAAACAAGGGATTTTGTAGCCCAGAAAGTGG
>CAKRVU010000042.1 GCA_934408835.1 uncultured Oscillospiraceae bacterium
ATGGGAAACTTCTAATAGGCTCGTTTACAAGCAGCAAGTAACAAACTCTACGCAAGTATCAGGTCGTACGAATGAAACGTGATGCGTGGCTCGTAACAAAGGGTTATACCCGTCTATGAAAAACCCCCGGCTTTGCCGGGGGATACTTATTGATCTGATTTATACAGGAGAAGCTTGGTTGTCTAGCTGCCCTTTCTGAAAAGGCGGTTTAGGCAGACTGACGAGAAGGAGAATCGGCGGCAAAAAGAAGAGACCGAAGAGAGAGCCGATGATGGCAAGTATCAAAAAGGTGACGGCAGATTTTTGGTTGTTTTCCCGATAAAGCGTATTGTAGTTGACCATCATTAGCACAAAATTGCAAACAGAAATGGCAACAAACAGAACCAGAAACACAAAAGTTGCTGTCAATTCCGGGACGATAGATGAGAACAGATAGGTAATGTACTCTTCGTCCAATTGCAGCAAAGAGGGATAGGACAGCAGCTCACTTATAAACGTCACAGAGGATTGAATCATTAATATGACGGAAATCCATAGGCTCAGCGTTCGTAAAATGGAAAGGATGAGAAAGATGATTCGACGAGCAGAAGTACGATTTTGTTTTTGTCGTAGTCGGTCTCCGGTAAGACCAAACAGGTAGTTGCGGGCAAACGGAATCCATGCCAGCCAAGGATGCGCACACTTTTGACGAGCGGCCGTTTTGTAAAGACCAATGCCGAAGAGAATATACTGAGCGAACAAAAACAGCACTACAACAACAAAGAGAAAGAAGAAAGCGCCAAACAAAAGTGAAAAAGTTGATTCGATGGGGGCGGGCTGTGTAATATAACTATAGTCCATAATATCGACAGTTCCTTTTCTATTATCATTGGTTGGGAGACTGATAGCTGCTGGTGGAGTTTAAAACTTCAAATTGAGGGGTATTTTTGCAGGCGATTAAAACAAAAATCGGAGCAAAGAAGTTGAGACCTAATAACAATACGCAGAGAAAAACGATTAGCAGATAAATTCCAGCCGATTTCGGGGCGTATTCTTTATAGAGCGTATACCACGAAAGGAATTGGAACACCAGTGCGATGATAGACGAAGCAAAGGATAACAGGGCGAGTACCGCAGAAAAGATCAGAACTCCGGCATTGGGCTGCGACAGATATGCGACGACGGAAATAGAGTTAAAGTTGGTGGTGCTGATGGTTTCCATAATATCAGAAAAAATAGGAATCATCAAAGCTGTGGCAATTATCATAAGAACCACAGAGAGAATGGAAAACAGAAGCAGCAGCGTTCCGTGGCGGGATCGGTTATTATACTTTGCGTTAATATCGTCTGCTACCGTACCAATCGTATAAACCTGGACAAGGGGGATACAAGCAATCCAGGGATGAGGGAGCCCTCTTTTTTTGGCAAGAGGATAGTAGGCAACCGCAGTCAATATAAAAGCTGCGAGATAACCGACAGAAGTGATTAAGATAGAAAATTCTGACAAAAAGTTTAAAAGCATATCAATATCTCCTTTTTCTTTTGATACTGTCATTATAGCAGAAAAAAAGGAGACTGTCAAACATTTTATAAAAAAGGAAGGTAAGAACAAAAAATATCTTGCGGACAAATGACGAAAGGTGTATGATAGAACTAGTAGATGATACAGTGGGAGTGTTGCCGCAAAAAGACTGATACAATGAAAACAGGAGGTAAAAAGTGAAGACGATAAAACAGACAGTTTTGAAAAAATTGAACCCGAAGGAAAAGAAAAAGGAAGGAATTTATCTGCTTGTCGGTTTCGGATTGTTTTTTCTTATCTATTTTCTTTCTCTTATCATAGGGGATTTTGCGTGGATGGGGTATCTGGCGGCAGTCGTTGTCGTCTATCTCCTTTATCGGACAATATTATATAGTAACATTCGGTATGACTATCAGATTTCAGAGGGGCGGTTTCTGGTTATTTGCAAGAGGGGGCGGAAGAAAGAAATCCTTTGCGATATTTTACTCACTCAGGTGAAAGGATTGAGAAAACCAGGTGATAAGGAAGCAAATGTTACGGCCATTGCGGGAGATCGCGATCCTGATAATTTGTTATTGCTTTGGGAGGAGGGTGAAACGGAACGAAGTTTGCTATTCGCCCCCAACGATTCTATTTTAAGAGTGATCAAGGCTTATTGCAAGGGTTAGTCAAAATCAATAAATTTTGCTTTTTAATAGTCGAGCGTTTTGTGCGATAGAGGGAAAAATGTCGAATTTTCTCAAAAAGATTGCAAATTAGAAGAAAAACAAAGGAAAATACGGTATAATGGAAATCACTTTGTAACTAATTTGTAATTTGGAGGAAAAATGATGTTATCCTTTCTGCAAAAATGGATTCAAAAGCTTTCGGCTTTGGCTGGTTTCCTTCGATCAGTCGGAAGACAGACCATCTCATTTTTATCCCCTGTACGACAAAAACTCAATCGAGTGCTTCGGCATGGGTTGCAACGGGCGGCAGTCTTGTTCCAAAGATTCGGAGCGTCGGTTCATCAATGGTTTCTTAAGACAAGGATAAACTCGATTCAGAAAAAGTTTTTCCGTCCTGGGCTGAGAAGACGCTTTTTGGGAGCGACTGTAGTGGCATTTGCCGTCTGCATGACAATCGTTTTTACCAGTTTTTATCATATTCAATATGCGATTGCGGTTGAAAAGAACGGCGAAGTAGTCGCTTATATTAAAGATGAGCAGACTTATCAGGAAGCGCAAAATATGCTTGCACAGCAGCTGATTGACGTTCCGATGGAAAGGGCGGAAATCACCTCTTTGCCAAAGCGGCAGGCAACGCACGAGTTGAAAGTTACCAGCGTTCCGGACAATATGCCACTTGAAGATGAAGCGCAATTGGCGGAGACACTTTTGGAGGCGGCAGATCAGGATATCACTTCTGCAACAGGACTCTATGTGGACGGCGTTTTTTATGGTGCTGTAGCTGATGCAGATATTTTGGAACAGACGCTTGCGCAGATGGAGGAAAACTATGCGGTGCAGCAGGGTGTTCCTACAGAGGCTGTTTCAGTCAAAAACGACGTGGAATTTCGTGATGGCTTATATTTGACAAATTGTATTCAAGAAGGCGATCAGCTTGTCTCGCTGATGCAAAGTGAGGTGCAGACAGAAGAGTATTATACCATTCAAGAAGGCGATACTTTGCTTTCTGTGTCTGCTCAAACAGGCGTGGATTATGATTTGCTCACTTCTTTGAATCCCGGATTGGATGAAGTCAGTCTGCAAATCGGACAGCAACTTTTGACTTCGCAGTCAAAACCTTTGATATCTCTTTCGGCGGTGAAACAGGTTGAATCTGAACAGGAGGTTCCCTATTCGCAGGAGCGTCGAGAAAACAGCAATTTGGAAAAGGGAACGACCAATGTGTTGCAGACTGGTGAAAATGGATTGATTCAGGTTTGCGAGCAGATTGAGATAGTCGATGGACAGCAGACGAGTTCTACTGTCCTGTCGCAGGAGACGATAAAGAACGCTGTACCGGAGATCATTGAGGTCGGCGTAAAAGAAGGCGGAGACTTGATCCGCCCATTAAATACCGGATATGTCAGTCAGGGTTATAGCAGCTCTCACCAGGCAGTTGACATTGCCGCCCCTACAGGCACAGCAGTGCATGCCGCAGCAGGTGGGACAGTCACATATGCCTCTTGGTATTCTACATACGGCAATTGCGTTATCATAGATCATGGTAACGGAAAGCAAACCCTCTATGCTCACCTGTCTGAAATTGATGTAAAGGTAGGTCAGAAGGTCAGCCAGGGCAGTACAATCGGTCTGGTTGGAAGCACTGGAAACTCAACAGGACCACACCTTCACTTTGAGGTTCGCGTTGGCGGGCAAAAGGTCAACCCATTCAGTTATTGTAAAATTTAATGGATCGATTTCTTCTGATCGGTTCTGACGATGACAAAAATATGCTCTCACTACCTGTGCTGGCGTGCGCCAGGGTGGTGGGGGCATGTTGTTGTGATGAGACCAGTTTGATGTCCTTGCCTATACTGGCGCGCGTGTGTTGACAGGGGCACTGCGCAATGAAAAGCTTTCGGCTGATTGCAGAATTTGTTCTATTCCGGGAATCGTTGAAAGCTCGAAATTGTGGAAATGTACATCATTTTGGGTTATGGGTATTGTAATATCTTGCCATGCTGCGTGTGGTGCGGGTGCTGACAGGGGCAATCGCATAATGAAAAGCTTTCGGCTGATTGCAGGAATTTGTTCTATTCTAGGAATCGTTGAAAGCTCGAAACCGCGGGAATGTTGATTATTTTGTTTTAGGGATATTTTAGTAAAGGAATCATACTGTTTGGCGATTATCAATCAATATTTGCCATTTTCACTGTAAGATGATATACTGATATATCGTGTGCTGAAACATTGAGCTAGAAGGAGGTATCGTAATATGGAAGGAAAAATACAAAGGCGGCAGCTCGATTTGCTTCACGGCTCCATTTGGAATAAGATTCCTCTGTTCGCGCTGCCGGTGGCGGCAACCGCCATCCTGGAGCAGTTGTTTAATGCGTCGGATGTGGCGGTGGTCGGAAACTTTACCGGAGCAGAAAGCGAGGCGGCCGTAGCTGCAGTGGGCGCAAACAGCCCGATTGTTGGTTTGATCTTGAATCTGTTCATAGGCATTGCTCTGGGTGCAAATGTAGTGATTGCGCATGCGGTTGGTCAAGGGGACAAGGATTCTGTACAAAAAGCTGCGCATACTTCGATCATTGTGGCTCTTCTCGGAGGAGTGGCAGTTGCCGTTTTAGGAGAGTTGGTTGCTGCACCGCTCTTGGGATTGCTGCATGTGCCGGATGAGGTTTTCCCGATGGCGCTTTTGTACCTGCGAATCTATCTTGTGGGAATGCCCGTCATCCTTTTATATAACTTTGAGGCGGCAATTTTCCGGAGTGTTGGTGAAACGAAAGTTCCTTTGCTTGCGCTGGCGGTTTCCGGCGTTTTGAACGTTATATTGAATCTGTTCTTTGTCGCTGTGTTACATATGACGGTAGATGGAGTGGCTATTGCAACTGTAATTTCCAATGCCGTCAGTGCAACCGTTCTATACCGCAGACTGCGGAGCACGACGCGTGAGATTCACATTGAACCTAAAAATTTACGGATTGATCCGGGAAGTCTGAAACGGATTTTGCGAATTGGGGTGCCTGCGGGGCTTCAAGGCGGTGTGTTTGCCGTTTCCAACATTGTCGTGCAGTCTGCCATCAACAGCCTGGGGACAGTGGTTATGGCGGCGTCCAGCGCGGCATTCAACATTGAAATCATCACCTATGATATTCTCAACTCATTCAGCCAGGCATGCACCACCTTTGTGGGACAGAACTTCGGAGCGGGGGAACTGAAACGATGCAAAAAAACGCCGGCACTTTGCCTGATGGAGGGTGCAGCTGTGTTGGCGGTGGCGATTGTGGCAATCCTGTTTTTCGGGCACTCGTTGCTTGCTCTTTTCAACCGCGATCCTGAAGTAATTTCAACCGGTTATATACGCCTGATGACGGTGGTGCCGGCGCACGCCTTCTGCTTGTTTTATGAAGTGATGTCCGGGTATTTGAGAGGCTTCGGTATCTCTTTGGTTCCGGCTATTTTAACATCTGTAGGTGTATGCGGGATTCGTATCGGCTGGATTCAGTGGGTGTTCCCGATCAATCGGACATTCCAAACAATTATGTTGGTGTATCCGATTAGCCTTGCGACGACGGCTCTACTCATCCTAGCCGCGCTCCTTTTCTTCCGTCCATCGCACAGGTTTTCTGAGTTGCAGAAAAGCTGACGAGAATGAAACGGGTAGAGAAAAACAAATGGTTTTGCCCGATGCCTGATGGTAACATTGGAGCTATCTTATTGGATCTGATTGGATAGGGGCAGCAGCTTGGTTGTCCGAGTTGCCTTGGCGGGAATCGTGTGTGAAAAGAACAGCACAGAAAGTTCTATCGTCTTTGGTGCTTTGCGCCGGTTAAGACTGCTGCTCCGGTATCCTCACTGTGATTGGCGGACAAGAAAATGAATGAAGTAAAAAGAAACTATCCGCTCGGTGGACGGGCGGATAGTTGTTGTATGGACTGGTAATGTTGCAAATTGTGTTCGGTGTTGACAGGGCGGTTGTTATTTTTGTTCTATCAGTTTGAGATTGCGCAGCGGAACTTTTGCCCCTCGAAAACCGAAAGCGCGTTCCCGATAACAGCTTAGGATGACTTCTTCGGTCAATTCACAGACGATATCCTGCAAAAACAGCGGATTGGAAGTTGGCAGTTTCCCTTGATTCATTGGGCATACGTCCTGGCAGATATCACATCCCCAAACCAGCTGGTGTTTTTGGATAATCTGGATTTGCGCCTCGGTAGGCGCTTTCTTTTTTTGAGTAATTTCCGAGAAACACGCTTCTCTTTGAAACGGCGTTTCGGACAAGGCGTTGCCGGGACAGGAGGTTTGGCAGCGACCGCAATTCAGGCAGGGTTGGATTTCTCTTTCGGTGGAGGCGAATGGGAGGTCTGATACGACAGCGCCCAAAAAGAGATAGCTTCCATAATCGGGGTCAATGATAAGATGATGTTTGCCCAAGAAACCAAGACCGGCTGACGCTGCGAGAGAAACCTCGGGGAGAGGGGAATTGTCAACAAATGGAACGAACAATCCCCCGGTTTGTTTGGCAAGCATATCGCAATATGCGTTTAAGATAGAACCGATTACCCGATGGTAATCGGGAACCATGGCGTATTTGGAAATATTTCCTTTCAAATGGCGAGAGGCATAGGGGAAGGAAAAGAGGAGGACGCTGACGGGGCGCTTAGGCAATCGTTCGGCGGCGCGGCAGGGAAGAAGGCGACTTTTTGGAGGGAAGGGGACAACGCCCCTTTTGGCTGCTCCCATTGGCATTGGAAATTGGTCTATTTGCAGCATGGCGATACCTCAATGAGGGAATAGGGTGAAAAACAGTGTGAAACCGGCGTATAGTACCGGCTGGTGAAACAGGTAAATCCAGAGGGTGTGGCGTCCAACGAACGCAAGGAATTTGAGATGCGTTTTGTAAACAAATTCAGGAAGCCGGTGTTCAATCAGATAGACGCCGAAATAGGAGCCGGAAAAGAAGACAAAAATCCAGGGGAAGAGCGGAAAATAGTCGGAAGAGAAAAAGCCGGGCGCGGTGATACCGATAGGGAACAACCATGTAATTTGACTGACAGATTCCGGAAGGAGGAACGGACCTAGCGTCCCTGATCCGATATTCATGGTAAACCAGTACAAGAGGGCGCAGACGGCGATTCCGATGATGGGAAATTTCAGCTTGTCCAGGAGCGACTGCAGGAGATGAAAGAGGATCATGGAAAGACCGAGCATATGTAAGATTCCAAAGAGGATGATCTCCTGCGGGACAAACACCCAAGTGAAAAGGGTGAGCCCCATACCGCATAAAAAGCAGAGGATGCCGCGCTTGAGGTTGTTGTGAGAAAGGCGACAAGCGGCGCCTGAAATAAAGATAAAGACCCCGGCAAAGAAGTCGCGGAGAAGGTCCATTTGAGGGGCTGTAAAAAACGGAATGGAGATTCCGTATAAAAAGACCAGATCGAAACCGGCGTGATACAGTACCATCAAAAGGATGGAAAGACCACGCGCTTCATCTACCATTCCGATGCGGCTGTTCATTGATTTTTTTCTCTTTCCCATCGTTACACCGTCAACTTGCCTTGCTGCAAAAGCAGAGCGATTTTCAATAAGATAACAACTGTTTTAGCGTCCTTTAGCTCTCCGGACAGGGCGGATTGAACGGCCTGTTCCAGCGGAATGCGAACCAAATCCAGAAACTCTCCGTCATCGGGATGCTGTTCCCGTTCCAAAACCAGATCGGTCGCAAGATACAGGTGAAGGACTTCATCACAATAGCCGGGAGTAGGATAGATGATTCCGAGTGATTCCCAGCGGTTTGCGCGGTAGCCGGTTTCTTCAGATAGTTCGCGGACGATGGCTGCATCGGGGGCTTCCCCGTCGATATCCAGCTTTCCGGCGGGCAGTTCCAATGTTGTGGCGGCATAGGGGTAACGGTATTGGCGGACAAACAGAATGGTTTGGTCGGAGTCGATTGCTGCGACTGCAACGCCGCCCGGGTGACGGACGACTTCTCGGATCGATTCTCTGTTGTCTTCCAAAAGCACTCGATCTTTCTGTAGAGTAATGATGTTTCCCTCATAAAGTGTTTGACCGCTGATACGGCGTTCTTCTAAATGCATATTGACAAACCCTTTCTTGATTGTAATCCATGAATTGTGCGATCTGGTGTGAAGTGCCCTTTCTCGAACAGGAGCGATGGACAAAGAAGCGTTCTCTGATCACGCCGAAGTACCCTTTTATTATTACATATTTTACCGAGTATTTCAATATATTAATTTGAAGAATGTTTTTGAAAAGGAGCAGCAGGCAATGGATCTATTTTATCAGAACCCTCCGAGGTACGAAAAGGTGCGGCAGCATTTAGCTGTTTGCCGCCGAAATTTCAAGCAGGTACGTCTATTTACGGCGGGAAAGT
>CAKRVU010000043.1 GCA_934408835.1 uncultured Oscillospiraceae bacterium
CCTTTGGGAGTGCCCCAACTGCGGCAATCGAAATCAGGATAAGATGAATGTAGCGCGCCGTACCTGCGGTTATATCGGCACACAATTTTGGAATCAGGGACGAACGGCTGAGATCAGGGATCGTGTTCTTCATTTGTAAAAGAGACGGAAATAGAATTCCGTTCGTTTGGTCGCGTTTGGGCAAGCAAGGTGACGACAATGTATTATGCAAACATCAAATATTATGATATTGCCAATGGGGTTGGAATTCGCACAAGTCTATTTGTATCCGGTTGCCGCCGCCATTGCAAAAACTGCTTTAACCAGGAGACGTGGAATTTTTTCTTTGGGGAGCCCTTTACCAGAGCGGTTGAGGAGAAAATTTACCGCAGTCTGGATTCAGATTACGTGGATGGATTAACCGTATTGGGGGGCGAACCGATGGAGCCGGAAAATCAACGAGAGCTGCTTCCTTTTTTTAAACGGTTCAATGAGCGGTTTCCCGAGAAGACCATTTGGCTTTATTCGGGGTACACCTGGGAAGAAATGACAAAGGGACCGGCTCGCTGTGAAGTGACCGATTCCCTGTTGCGCCAGATTGACCTGCTGGTGGACGGTCCGTTTGTGCAGGAGCAATATGACGTCTCCCTTCGATTTCGCGGGAGTGCGAATCAGCGGATTTTAGATGTGCCGGCGTCGCTGGCAGCAGGATATCCGGTGATGTGGGAGGACGATCGGGTGTATTCAGCCCGTTACAACCAATAATTAATCTGATGGATAAAATGGATATGAGTCGTGGCAAAGTGTTGCAAGTGGGTTGCGACTCAATCGTCTGTGTTTTTTACCTAGAGGCTCTGAGCGTTCACACGTTCGGAGCTTTTGTGCTGTTGCTAAAAAGCCGGATGACGGCGTTAATCTGCTGAATCGGAAGTGATCGGCGCGTCCTTTCTTTTTGTTCGCTCTTGCTAAAAAAGGGAAAATCTGTTATACTATCAATAGATAAAATAAACGGTGATAGGAGATTTGCATATGTTAAGAAAAACCAAAATTGTCTGCACGCTGGGACCGGCTACCGACCGGGAGGGAGTCCTCCGGCAACTGGCTCTTTCTGGAATGAATGTGGCCAGATTTAATTTTTCTCACCAAACGTACCAGGAGCACGAGAGACGTGTGAAAGAGATTTTCGCTTTGCGGGAGGAGCTTTCCCTTCCTATCGCGACCTTGCTCGATACCAAAGGACCTGAAATTCGGCTGCATACCTTCCAAGACGGGAAGGTGGTTTTGCAGGAGGGACAAACCTTTACGCTGTATACCAAAGAGCGGATAGGCGATAGTTCTGGCGCTTCCATCAGTTATTCGGAGCTTCCGGGAGATGTGGAAATCGGGAGCCGCATTTTGATTGATGACGGTTTAATCGCTTTAAAGGTAACGGATGTTAAGTCGGATCGGATTACCTGCGTAGTTGTCAATGGCGGGGAGGTTTCCGACCGGAAAGGAATCAATCTGCCTGATTGCAGTCTTTCATTGCCGTTTGTCAGCCCAAAAGATCGGGAAGATATCTTATTTGGAATTAAGCACGGATTCGATTTTATCGCGGCGTCTTTTACTCGGTCGGCGCAGGATATCTTGGAAATTCGTGAAATCCTGAATTCTCAGGATTGTCACAGTATCAGGATCATTGCGAAGATTGAAAACAGAGAAGGCGTTAACAATATTGATGAAATTTTGCGGGTTGTCGACGGCGTTATGGTTGCTCGTGGCGACATGGGTGTTGAAATCCCATTTGAACAGTTGCCGCCGATTCAGAAACAGTTGATTAAAAAAGCCTATCGTTCCGGAAAACAGGTGATCACCGCAACTCAAATGCTCGATTCCATGATTCATAATCCCAGACCTACCCGTGCGGAGGCCTCCGATGTTGCGAACGCGATTTACGACGGCACCAGCGCGCTGATGCTTTCCGGGGAGACTGCAGCTGGTGCCTGGCCGGTTGAAGCGTGCCGCGCTATGGTAAAAATCGCCGAGGAAACCGAGGCGAATATTCATTATAAAAAACGCTTTGTGATGCGCGAGCTGGCTGAAGAGGAAGGTTCTGATTCGAATATTACCACCGCCATTTCCAAAGCGACTGTAACAACGGCGCATAACTTGCAGGCAAACGCCATTATTACCGTGACTAAATCCGGCAACACGGCCAGAGTTGTTTCGCGCTATCGTCCGAATGTTCCGATCATTGCCGGTTCTACCGACCCTCAGGCGTGCCGCCAGATGAACCTTTCTTGGGGGGTCTATCCCATTTTGCTGGAGGAGCAGCAAGAAGCTGACGCACTGTTTGACCATGCGCTTGACATGGCGTCTCAAACCGGTCATTTGAAGAATGGCGACGTTGTCGTCATCACCGCAGGCGTGCCGCTTGGCGTATCGGGAACCACAAACATGATAAAGGTGCAGGTAGTCGGTCACGTACTCCTGTCCGGACAGGGAATTACACATCAGAGCGTTTGCGCCAATTTGTGTGTTGTTCACAGTGAGGAAGAAGCGATTGAACGGTTTAAAAAAGGAGATATTTTGGTGATTGAAAAGACGTCCAATCGAATTATTGATTTAATTCGCGATTGCGGCGGTTTGATTACCGAGCAAGGCGGACTCAATTCTCACGCTGCTATTGTTGGTATCACCTTGAACAAGCCGGTCATTGTTGACGCTAAAAATGCCACCACCATATTGAAAAACGGCATTACCGTTCAGTTGGACGCGCAAACGGGAATGGTAAGCCGCAGTCAGTGACGGGCTCTTTGTCAATCACGCTGCAATCAATGGAATAACGGGAGGGAATCAGTTGTCCTGTAAAGAAAATATTCGCAATTTCTGCATTATTGCACATATAGACCATGGGAAATCGACCTTGGCTGATCGCATTTTGGAGCAAACACAGACGGTTTCCAGAAGGGAGCTTCAAGAGCAGCTTTTGGATAATATGGAGCTGGAACGGGAGCGTGGAATCACCATCAAAGCGCGCGCGGTTAAGCTTCGCTATCGGGCGGACGATCAAAAGGAGTATATTTTCAATCTGATTGATACGCCGGGTCATGTCGATTTCAATTATGAAGTATCCCGTTCTCTTGCCGCTTGCGAGGGTGCGCTTTTGGTCGTGGACGCTTCGCAGGGGATTGAGGCGCAGACGTTGGCAAACACCTACCTTGCGCTCGATCACGATCTGGAAATTTTGCCGGTTATCAATAAAATTGACCTTCCATCGGCTGAACCGGAGAAGGTGATCGCTGAAATCGAGGAAGTGATCGGAATCCCGGCGGAGGACGCTCCGTGTATTTCTGCCAAGACCGGGCAAAATATTTCCGCTGTTTTGGAACAAATTGTCCGTGAAGTGCCGCCGCCGGTGGGGGATGACGACAGTCCTTTGACTGCGTTGGTCTTTGATTCTTATTATGATCCTTATAAAGGCGTTATCGTATATATCCGATTGATGGACGGTCAGGTTCGTCCGGGAGATCGCGTCCGGTTTATGGCGACCGGTGCTGAGTTTACAGTGACGGAGACCGGGTACCTTGGTGCGGTGGACTTTGTGCCGGCAGAGGGACTATATGCCGGTGAGGTGGGGTATCTTGCCGCTTCCATCAAGAATATTGGTGACGCTAAGGTGGGGGATACCATTACGCTGGCTTCCTGTCCGGCAGAAAAACCGCTGCCGGGTTACCGGCAGGTCAGTCCGATGGTGTTTTCCGGCATTTACCCGGCGGACGGTTCCAAATACGGCGATTTGCGCGAGGCGCTTGAAAAATTGCAGCTAAACGACGCTTCGCTCTCTTTTGAGCCGGAGACTTCGGTTGCACTGGGCTTCGGCTTCCGTTGCGGCTTTTTGGGACTCCTTCACATGGAAATTGTTCAGGAGCGGATTGAACGGGAATATCATTTAGATATCATTACCACAGCGCCCTCTGTTGTTTACCGAATCACGTTGACAGATGGGCAAGTTCAGATGATTGACAACCCCACAAATTATCCTGATGCCGCTCAAATTGCGTTGGCGGAAGAGCCGGTTGTTTCTGCTTCCATACTGGCGCCAACGGATTTTGTCGGCAACATTATGGAGCTTTGTCAGGAGCGCCGCGGAACCTTTTTGGATATGAAATATTTAGATAAAACTCGTGTGGAGCTGCACTATGAGCTTCCTTTGAACGAGATTGTTTATGATTTTTTTGATGTGCTCAAGTCTCGCACACGAGGGTATGCCTCCTTTGACTATGAGTTCAAGGGATTTGTCCCGTCCAAACTGGTGAAGCTGGATATCCTGTTAAATGGTGAGCCGGTAGACGCGCTTTCGTTTATTGTGCATATCGACAAGGCGTATGCGCGGGCCAGGAAGATTGCTGAACGGCTGAAGGAACATATTCCGCGCCAACTCTTTGAGGTGCCTGTTCAGGCTGCTATCGGCGGCAAAATCATTGCCAGAGAGACAGTACGTGCAATGCGGAAGGATGTTTTGGCTAAGTGTTACGGCGGCGATATTACCCGAAAAAAGAAGCTGCTGGAAAAACAAAAGGAAGGGAAAAAGCGGATGCGGCAATTGGGTTCAGTTGAAGTGCCGCAGGAGGCGTTTATGGCCGTGCTCAAGCTAGAAGAATGACCGGTATTTACCTTCATATTCCCTTTTGCAAATCCAAGTGCCCGTATTGTGATTTCTACTCCACGGCGTACGCGCCCGATCGGTTGGGTGCATATCAGGCTGCTTTGGAGCGGGAAATGGAACGGTATCGCGGCGTTGTTGCCGATACGCTTTATTTTGGAGGAGGTACGCCGTCGCTTCTGTCCGGCAACCAATTTTCTGAGCTGATTGACACAGCAAGAGACTGCTTTTTATTACGGGACGCTGAAATCACCACAGAGGCCAACCCGGCTGAGTTGAGCTACTCTTATCTGGAAGAATTGCAAAGAGCCGGAATCAATCGCCTCTCCATCGGGATTCAGTCGCTTTCAGAGAGGGAGCTATCTTATTTGGGCAGACGGCATACGGCAAAGGAGGCGCTGAACGCTCTGAGGCGTGCCAGAAAGGTGGGGTTTACCAATCTGTCGGTTGACTTGATGTTGGGGATTCCCGAGCAGACTCCGGAGTCGTTGAGGCGTACCTTATTCCTGTTAGAGCCGATGGAGCTTACACATCTTTCCGCTTACCTTTTGACTATTGAACCCAACACGCCGTTTGGTCGAACGCCGCCCCCTTGCCCCGGGGAAGAGGAAACAGTTGATCTGTACCTGACGGCTGTGGAGCAATTGGAAACAATGGGACTGGCGCAATATGAAATTTCCAATTTTGCGCGACCAGGATATTCCTGCCGTCATAATCTCAAGTATTGGACGCAGGAACCCTATCTTGGATTTGGCTCTTCATCTCATTCCTTTTGGAAAGGGGAGCGCCGTTATCACCCGGCGGATGTGGATGATTATCTGCATCGACCGGAACGCACCATTTTTTTGGAGCCGGGTGGAGACCCCGAGGAATGGTTGACCTTGCGCTTGCGTTTAAGAGAGGGGGTTTTATGGGATCAGGCAGAAAAACGCGGGTTTTCCACAGAATTGTTGCGAGACAAAACGCGGCGACTCATTCAGGAAGGCTTGGCGTTTCCGTTGCCGGGGCGGACTGCACTGACGCCGAAGGGAATGCTTTTATCAAACGCTGTTATTTTATCCTTTTTGGAATGAGGAATGAAATGGATGAGAAAAGACCGCGGAGGGTTCGACTTCCACGGTCTTTTTTGATTTATATTTTATTTTCCTGGAAGAAGCAACGGTACCAGAGGAGGAAGCTGTAAATCGTCCAGATTTTTTTCATGTTTCCGTTTTTCCCGTTTTTATGTTCGTCAAGCAGTTTTAAAATTTCAGTCTGCTGGAAAAATTGACCTGCCGTCTCGCTTTCAAATGCTTTTTTGACTCGCTGATAATAAGGCTCTTCTCGCAACCAATCGTTGAGAGGAACTGGGAATCCCAGTTTCTTTTTATTTGCCGTACGCGCCGGGAGCTGTTTGAGGGCCGCTCCTCTAAGGGCGATCTTAGTCACATTTTGGTCAACGCGATATCGTGTTGGAATCTGCAATGCCAGTTCGAGCACCTTTTTATCCAGAAACGGAACTCGAAGCTCAAGGGAGTTTGCCATGCTCATCCGATCCGCTTTTAACAGGATATCATAAAGCATCCAGGTGTGAATGTCAACATATTGCAGCTGCGTTGGTTCGTCAAAGGATGCGACCCGGTCAAACAACGGTTTCACATAATCCTGCGGCGGGCATGCCGGAATCGGATTTTTTAAATAACGGTTCCGTTCTTTCTCTGTAAAGACATAATTTGCGCGCATAAACCGTTCATATGGTTCCATAGCGCCCCGAAGAATGAAGTTCTTTCCCTTGAAATCGGGAAGTTTTTTTGCTGTGGCAGCCAGCGCTTTGCGGATGGGTTTTGGCACCCGGCGGCAGTAATGTTCAAAATGCAACCCGGCCAAATACATAGGATAGCCGCCGAATAGTTCATCGGCGCCTTCCCCTGAAAGGACGACTTTGACGTATTTTGACGCGTTCTGTGCCAAAAAGAAAAGGGGCACTTCTGATGGGTTGGGAAGCGGTTCGTCCAGGTAATAGGGGATCTTTTCTGCAGCGTCGAAATAGTCGGCTGCTGAGACCTTGTTTGATTTGTTTTCGACGCCGATTTCTTTGGAAAAAGCTTGCGCGTAAGGAAGTTCGCTGTATTTTTCCTCTTCGAATCCAACTGAAAAGGTTTTGACCTGTTTGGTGCATTTGGAGACCTCACGCACCACATAAGAAGAGTCCACACCGCTCGATAGGAAACATCCTACTTCAACATCGGCAATCTGGTGCGCTTTCACGGATTCGGCAAAAACATCGGTAATTTCCTGTTCCCAGTCGACCAGCTGTTTCGTTTCGTCAATGTTCCACATCATATCGTAATACCGGGAGATTGTGAGCTGATGATCGCGATAAATAAAGTAATGGCTTCCCGGCAGCTGATAGACGTCAGCAAACAGGGTTTCTCCGTTGGGGATGTATTCGTAGCAGAGATAGTCTGGAATCCGCGCCTCGTTTAGGCGTTTGTGGAATCCGGGATGATCCAAAAACACCTTGACCTCTGAGCCGAACAGGAATTCCGTGCCGTCATGGTAGTAATAAAACGGCTTGATTCCAAAGATATCTCGTGCGCCGAACAGCTCCTTTTTGGTTTTATCCCAGATGACGAAGGCGAACATACCGCGCAGCTTGCACAAAATATCCGTCCCATATTCCTCATAGCCGTGAAGGATGACCTCCGAATCGGTGTGGGTAAGGAATCGGTGCCCTTTTGCAATCAGTTCGTCACGCAGCGCCTGATAATTATAAATCTCACCGTTAAAGGTAAGCACCATGGTTTGATCTTCATTCTCAATCGGCTGCCTTCCGCCTTCCAGATCAATGATGGAAAGACGCCGGAAGCCAAGCGCGATCCCTTCGTCGATATAATAGCTTTCATCATCCGGTCCTCTATGGATGATTCGATCGGCCATCTTTCGGATGACCTGGTCGGGCGTGGTCAGGTCTGCATGATTGATAAACCCGGCAAAACCGCACATAAAATAACCTCCTGTTTTTTGAACTACAATAAAGTTTGATATTCCTGTTTGAGTGGCTTTTCAGATAAAAGGACAGCCCGTCTGGCCAATACCTCCAGTGCGTCCAGACAACGAGGAAGCTTACGTCCACGCTTTAATAGGGAAAGCTCGGTGCAACCGAGAACCAGCGCGTCGCAGCCTTGCGCAAACAATTGATCTGAGACAGTGCAAAAACGTTCCATTTCAGGCGGTAAACCAGCCTTCATATTCTGATAAATCAGGTGCATGACGTCCTGTTGCCCTTTCGCTGAGGGGAGTACGGCGCGGATTCCATGTTTTTGGCATTCCGATTGAAACAGTCCGATTTGGACAGTTCCGCTTGTCGCCAAAACGCCGGCTGTCTTAACGCCGCTTTCCCGCAGACAGCGAACGGTCTCTTCTACCATATGGATCCAAGGTAAAGAGATGGATTTTGAAAGCTCGTGGAAGAAGGCGTGAGAGGTGACGCACGGCGCACAGAGCAGGTCTGCGCCGGCTGCCTCTAACAATTTCGCTGTTTCTAACATCGAAGGAAGCGGGCTTTGCGCGCTTTTTCCAAGCAGATAAGCAGTCCGGTCAGGTATGGTCGGACGGGAGAACAAGACGGTCTCTATATGATCCTGATCGGTTCTTGCGTCGGTCATCTCTGTTAACAGCTCAAGAAAGTAAGCGCTGGCCAAAGGGCCCAAACCTCCAATCACTCCAAGCCGTCTCATTCAGATAACCCCTTATTTCCAAAATATTTTCGATATTTTTGACGGTAATGCCACTGGTTCAACCGGTAGCCAATCAAACGTTTCAGATTGATGTCGCCCCGGTAAAGAAGAGAGTGGCAAACCTTTCCTTCTTTTAGTAATCGGCGTGCTTCTTGCTTCTTTTCGCCGTCCGGGAGGTATCGGAAAATGACAGAGGTGGGGA
>CAKRVU010000044.1 GCA_934408835.1 uncultured Oscillospiraceae bacterium
TTGGAATCTGCGTTGTCCTGCTGAATGCCCGCATTAGAACTTTGGGTTTTCAGGGTGTTTTCACCTGCCAGCTTGAGCGTGACGCTTCCGCTGCCGGCGAGTTCCATTGCCGCCTCGTAGGGGGTATTGATATTTACACCGTTTAAAGTGATGGTGACGTCGTCAGACGCTGTCACTTTAATTTGGTCCGTAGTGGTAGTTACGCCGGTTGGCATTTGAATGGTGTACGCACCGCCTCCGGTGATGGTAACGACATCATTTTCGTAAGTGTATCCATTGGGATCACCGGTGACATCGAGACCGTTTGACATTGCAGATACTTCGCTATGAAAATAGCTGTAGTCCATGGTTATCCTTGTAATGTCTGTCTCTGCAGCGAATGGAGAGCCTTGGACGCGCCCTGCGGCCGCCTGGTTCATACCCGCTGTCACTGTAATTTGTCTACCGGTTGGGGGAGATACCATGAGTGTGCCGGGGTGATCAGGGTCGCCAATACCGCTGCAATCTAAGCTGCCGGAGGCTGTTACAGTACCGCCCTTGATGGTAACGCTGCCGCCGTTTCCGCTGTCAGACTTACCTTTTCCGCTGCCGATACCAGCGCCGCCGCTGTCATTCAGACTGGAAGCATTGACTATACCGCCGTTGATGGTGACGTTGCCGCCATTGCCGCCAATACCACTATTACCATTGCCATATCCGCCGCCGATACCCGCGCCTCCAAAATCGCTGGTTGCTGTTACCGAGCCGCCGTTGATGGTGACGTTGCCGCCGTTACCGCCGTTGCCGTCGCCATATCCGCCGCCGATACCTGCGCCGAAGTATCCGGTTGCTGTGATAGTACCGCCGTTGATGATGACGTTGCCGCCATTGCCGCCGGTATAGCCTGCCATTATAGTGGAGTATCCGCCGATACCGGCGCCGCCGCCGATCGCGTTGAGGGTTCCGCTGGTGCTGCCGTCGCCCGCCGCGCTGGTAATAATCAGCTGTGCGCTTGCATTGTCCTGCTGGATACCTGCTTGAGTGTCGCCGGATTCCAGTGTGTTTTCTTCTGCCAGTTGGAGTGTGACCGTTCCGCTGCCGCTTAGCTTCAGTGCTGCTCCGGACGCTCCATCCGTATTAATGTTCACTCCCTTCAGTTTGATCGTGACATCATCGGATGTTGTTACCTCGATATGGTCTTTGGTGGAAGTTACGCCGTCAGCCATCGTGATAACATACTGACCGCCCTCTGAAATGGTCAGCAGATCATCCGTGTAAGTGTATGGGGAGCCGCCGTCTTTGGTGACGACGAGGTCATTTCCCGTTGCCCACACGACAGTGGGCAGCAACGTCACAACCATACACAAACTCAATAATGTCGATATCAGTTTTTTCGTCATTTTTTTCTATTCCTCCTCACACTGATTATTTTACTTACCTATTTGATACAGATTGGTATCCCTCCTTCCATCGTTTTTTGGCAAATGCGGGATGTGCTGATACGACGATAGAAACCGCCCTTATTAGAGTGCGACCCGGTTTGCCGGTGCATAAGCTGTCACCGCCTTTTGACAACTGCGTTGTATGGGGGATGAATCCTGAGGTTACTGCATTGGATTTGCGTCATATATCCCTGGTGAAGCGGGTAGAGATGCAGCCAGACGACGCGGCTGCGCGAGGCAACCGGCAGCGAACTGCCAATTTTTTCATATGAGACGACGTTGGTATTTATTCTGAAGAGGGGCATCCATGGGAGGCTATCTATTGCGCCGTCTGATGAATACGGGGGTGTTCAGGAGACTACTGCAAGGCTCCTTCTGGACGAAAATCATATAGTCAATTTTGAATCGAATTGGTATTCAAATCGTAGTTTGTGATGTCGTCCCAATGACGTCTCATCACGATTTGAGCAGTTAAATCGGTGTTATGATACACGATAGACCACTGGGTATTACTGGTGATATCGAGAGGGTTCACATCCTGCGCAGACGCTTTGATGGCTATCCAGGCAGTATCGTTGGTGGCAGTTCCTTTGTTTTGATTGATCACATTCATTACTGCGTCGTAACGCTCTTTGCCGTGACCGTAGATTCCGTTTTTCTGATTTGGTAACACGACATCTTGATATAGGATAAAGAAATTGGTCACCGCTTCGGATGGGGTTGCCACCAGCTGGCGTGTTTTACTATTACAGTCGTATTCGATGACGCGACCGTCGCCTGAGGCGTCTGTGATATAAAAGTGATAATCTCTGCCGCTTGAGGCGAACATATCATAGCCGCGCAGGAGGTTTACGGCTTCTTCTGTTGTCGCGGCGCGATCGAGAACCAATCGTATAGCCAGCGTTGTCGATATAGTTGGCTTGCCGCTATTTTGATGGGTAGGCTCACTGTCAAGCGTTAACACGGCGATTGACACGCCCTTTTCATTCATGCCGTCAAGACAAATAAACGGCGTTGTCAGGGTTTCTAGTCTCTTTTTTATATTTTCTTCTGGGGCGTTTGCCGATATATTGTCAAGTGCAGCAAAAGCTACCGACTTATATCCATCTTTTGGGGTGCAGTAGACAAGCATTGCGGAAGTATTGTTTTTGAAATCGTAGTTGCGACCCATCCGAACGCTACCGTCGGCGCCGGTCATCGTAAAGGCTGTACAACCAAAATGCGGCGCTTTGATTTTGACTGGGAAATAAGGCAGCGCCTCTTTTGTGATTGCCTCGATCATCGTTTGGTCGTCTTGAATTCCGTAATTGATGATATGATCGAGCTGATAATCGTACTTGATATCCATCCGGTAGAGGTTATATCCATCATCGTAGGATGTGAGTTTCTCAATGGAAAAATCAAATTTCATTGACAGCGCGGCGAACAGCTCTTGCATAACCTTCCAGGCGATCTCACGGATGTTCAGTTTTGCGATATAGTTTAATATTTCCTGTTGCTCTTCCTTTGGCACCTCAAACAGATTCAGGCTCATGCTTAGAAAGCGGGCTAGTTTGCGTTCCAGCGTGAAGTACATATCGCATTTTTGAGCCATAAAGCCGCGCATAAACGCCGATGTTCCGATTTCCATTTCATAGAAGTCGCTCTCGCTGAAATCTGGCAGATAGGGACCGAAAATATGCTGCAGTTTTACGGCGGTTTTTTCGTTGATGATTCGAATGCTGTCCGGTTGAGTATAGGCTTCCACATAAATTTCACGCAGGTTTTCGTTTAACTCTGCAAGGGTAAGTTGAACAGAGGTTTCCACTGCGTACAACAGCGTTGGCTTTTCGGTATTTCCAACGATCTGCTCGGCAATATCGAATTGATTTTCAAACATAAACTCGGTAAGTTCTGTCAGCACGCTGCCCTTGGTTTTATAAATATTATAGAATGTACTTGGTGTAACGCCTGCCTCTTTCAATATTTCTGCGGCCGTTGTTTTACAATATCCTTTTTCGAGAAACAACCGCACACAGGCGGATAAAATCCGCTTTTTCGAATCCTTTTTTTCGTATCGGCTAGCTATTATAATCACTCCTTTAAAACATGTCGTTGGAATGCATTCCAACATCAGTTTCAGCATAACATATTTTCAACAAAAATGCAAGCGTTTATTGAGATTTCGTTGGGTTTGTGATCAGGGGATTTACAACAAGCTTTCTCCATATTTTAGGCTGTAGCAACAGTCCGAACGTTTCAAATGGACGGATGTAATGAGGTGCGGCAGCTGCTTACAAATTTGTCAAGGTCTTGTTGCAGACAGTGCGGTGTGTCCCATTTATTTTACAGATTCCTGTTTGTCAATTTCTTTCTTTTTACAATAGACGGAAATCGCTTGTTTTAAAAATTCAGCAGTACCGTCGCCGCCGGCTTGGTCAATATTGCGTTTCATTCGTTCGTCGGATACATACATCTGGCTTAATCCACTTAAAACGTCAAGAGTGCAATGATAATAGTTCTCTGTAATCAACGTTTGCAATTGTTTTACTTGTTCTTGAACCTCCTTTTGGGCGGGCGGGAGTTTGCGAAGCGACCCAATTTTTGCAAACAGGGACATTAATCTGTTAGACGCTGTATCAAGCTCCTGTTTTGTCTTACCCTTTGTTTTTTGCACATACTCTTTATATTCTTTGGTGGAACCCCATCTTTGTTTTACCTCTTCTGTATACTTGTCAATCTCTGATTTTTCGAATGCTTGAAATGCCATAATATTTACTCCTTCTCGCTGGATTTTGCGGGCAAAGGAAATGAGTTCTTCCAAATGATTTCGCCGCAGCTCCAATAATGTAATCTGTTGTACCAATGCTTCTTTGACGTCAAATGTGGGGTTATCGAGAATTGCTTTGATTTCCTTTAACGGAAACTCCAATTCGCGAAATATCAAAATACTCTGTAAGCGCTCAAGCGCTGCATCGTCGTATAAGCGATAACCGGCTTTTGTCAGTTTTGCGGGTTTTAACAGACCGATTGCGTCATAGTGACGAAGCGTACGAACGCTGATTCCTGTGAGTTTGCTCACCTCGGATACAGTTCGCATAGGTTCCCTCCTGTCATTCATTTGATTTATCCCAAAAATCGTCGGTCGCTTCCAGTATCTCGGTTGCCGGAAGAAGCGTGATGTCTACAATGCTCTTTCCGGTTTTATTCAAGTAATGCTTTATCAGATGATAACCACAGGCATATCCTGCGCAATAGGGCAGTCCGACAGGCGGACAGTGCTGCAGGGCGGCCAGGTCGTCTCCATACAGATAGGCGTTAAGGTTTTGCAGACCTCGTACGTTTAAGTGATCGCGTATGATGGGTTTGATATAGGTATTTAATGTTTTCTCATCCGTCTTTGTCACCCAAGGACCTGCTTTTTCTTCCCCATATAGATGTGCAGCGAAATTGTCTGCAATGCCTTCGTTTACAATCATTTCCCCGAGGGTAATGTCGCTATTCCATTGAATAAACTGGAACCGCACGTTATGATTGGTTTCGTGGGCAAAAACAGCCGGAAGTTTTTCAATGGTATTGTCGTTTGGAACCAGAAAGGAAAGAAGATAGCCGGGAATACCGCCATCCCCGCAATATCCGTCGCTCATGATAAGATAGGGGTTGGTTTCGTCCGCCAATAAAATAGAAAACAGATACTCCTGAACCGGCAGCTTGATCCCACTGTTAGTAAAACAATCCAATGATTTTTGGATGGATTCTTCGCAGGCGAGCCAAAGCTTGTCTGATGAGATCGCTTTTATATTGGCAAATGTTGTTTCGTCTATACTGGTCGGAGGCAGATATCCATACATTGCGCTTGCCTTTATAACGTCAAAACCATCCGGTGTTGCCGCTTTCATGGGGATGCCGTAACATGCCCATTTCCTTTCAAATGGTTTCATCAGCTCCTTTCGATAAATGTCATTTTTTTGTTCGGACGGCGCATTCGCAATGCTTAAATAGACGCGGTCTGAACGGATAGCAGTTATTTTCATATCATTATTCCTTTCTCGTTTTTTATATAATAAACGATCACGCAGCGTGAGAGTCAATAGGAGGAATTGTTTTTTTAAAATGCGAAGCGGGAAGTTTGGGATTTGCCCGAAAACTATGGCATAGAGCGGGGCGATGATTTGAGAGGTTGCGCAACATGGAATGGTGCGATTACGGCGCACGGGGGCGGTCGGTTTGGCTGAATACTTGTTTGAAAACCGGCATATGAATGCTTGTGGGAAGGAGTGAGGTCTGTGGATTGGATAGTGCAGTGGAATAATAAGCTCAACGGTTTGGTCTGGGGTCCGGTCATGCTCCTTTTATTGTTGGGGTTTGGAATTTATCTTACTGTTAGAACTGGTTTTTTTCAGTTGACTCATTTCAAAACCATGTGGAAGAAAACCATCGGGGCGTTGGGGAAGCCGCGTCAATTTAAAGAAGATGGAATCTCCCCGTTTCAGGCGGTTTCTACAGCACTTGCGGGCACCCTTGGTACCGGAAATATTGTCGGGGTCGCCACTGCCATCGTTGCCGGAGGTCCGGGTGCCGTATTCTGGATGTGGGTCAGTGCGCTGTTTGGAATGATGACAAAATACGGAGAGGTTTTGCTGGCTGTATATTACCGAAGCAAACAGGGTGGGAGCCTTTGCGGAGGACCGATGTATTATATGGAAAAGGGGATTTATTCCAAGCTGCTTGCCAGAATATTTTGTGTTTTCTGCGCATTGGCCTCTTTTGGGATCGGCAGTATGGTGCAATCCAATTCGGCTTCAGAGGCGTTAAAGAGCGGATTTGGAGTTTCTCCGTGGGTGACGGGATTTGTCTTTGTAGTGTTTTCTGCATTTGTAATTTTAGGCGGCGTAAAACGGATTGGCGCTATAACGGAAAAAATTGTTCCGTTTATGGCGGTATGTTATACGATGTTTGCTATCATTGCGTTGTTTTGTAATTGGAACCGGATCGATGACGCTTTTCGGTTGATTTTCACAAGCGCCTTTTGCAGTCGCTCTATTGTTGCGGGCGGCTCCGGGTACGCTGTTTCACAGGCGATTCGATATGGGGTTTCCAGAGGTGTTTTTTCCAATGAAGCAGGGTTGGGGTCGGCGCCGATTGCACATGCGGCTGCGGATACCAATTCTCCTGTTGAACAGGGCTTTTGGGGGATGTTTGAGGTGTTTTTTGACACCATAGTGATGTGCACGCTGACAGCGCTTGTCATCCTGACCTCAGACGCTTATTGTTCACAGGTTCAGAGCACATCACTGACATTGGACGCATTTTCTCAAACGGTTGGGAAGTTTTCAGAACAATTTATCGCGGTAGCTATGGCGTTTTTTGCGTTTGCCAGCATCATAGGGTGGGCGTATTATGGAGAAAAGTCGGTTGAATATCTATTGGGAAACCGGTTTGTGAAGGGGTATCGGACTCTTTATGTGCTGTCTACCGGTATCGGCGCTGTTTGCAGCGTTCATCTTGTCTGGGAAATATCTGACACATTAAACGGATTGATGGCAATCCCAAACTTGATAGCATTATTATTGTTAAGTCCAAAAATCATTGAGGTTACTCAAAAATATAAAATAAATGGTAAATGTTCATGAACTTTCATTTGAATTCTGTTTGAAAATTTGTTATAATAAAAGTATCATTTTATCTATGGTTCCTCTCAAAAAGTGATTGCGACAACGAGGTATATCATGACAGGATTCAGAAAAGAGACGTTTATGAAAAAGGAAAAACGACTGAATAAAAGTTTGATTGTAAAACTCCTGACTTTAATTGTTTTTTTTATTGTTGCCGTTGGCGTTACGATTTGGATTTATCCTTATATTGTACAGTTGGGTGATCCGGCAGTGCAGGAATCTTATAAGCAGGAAATCGAAAGTTTAGGCTGGGGCGGTTTTCTGGTTATGCTGGGGATACAGGTCGTTCAGGTGGTATTCGCCATTATACCCGGTGAACCGGTGGAGATCACCGCCGGTTTATTATACGGGGGAATCGGCGGTCTGCTTCTTTGTTTAATCGGAGTGTTTATCGGCACCATTATCATTTACTATCTTGTGAAATTATTCGGCAAGCCGCTGGTAGATTGTTTTGTGTCTCCTGAACGGTTTGAAAAAATGAAATTTCTGCATGATGAGCGACGTGTGGAATGGCTGACTCTGATTTTATTTTTGATACCAGGGACGCCAAAAGACCTGATGACTTATATCGCCCCGTTGACACCGATTCGCGCAAGTCGGTTTTTTGTGATTTCCACCATTGGAAGGCTTCCCGCCATTTTGACGGCGACCTTTGCCGGTGCTGCCATTTATGAAGGTAATTACTGGTTTACATTTTTGTTGTTTGCGATTGCGACCGGGTTGACCATAGTGGGCATTGTGGTGCAGCGGTTCATTACGATGCATTTCCAGAAAAAACGGAATAAAAAAACCGGAACAGGTAATAGTATGGATGAGAATGATATTGAATCAAACAGCAGTGAATGAGGTGGATGGGATGAATTTGAAGGGTTCCAAAACAGAACAAAATCTTCTAACGGCGTTTGCCGGTGAATCGCAGGCGGGCACGAAGTACGGTTACTATGCGGCAAAAGCGCGAAAAGAGGGTTATCAGCAAATTGGAGCTATTTTTGAAGAGACAGCGCACAACGAAAGGCAGCATGCAAAAATTTGGTATAAGCTTTTAAATAACGGAATTCCCGATTTGGAGGAGTGCTTAGAGGACGCTGCATCGGGTGAGCGATATGAATGGACGGAGATGTACGCCAATTTTGAAAAAGAGGCACGAGAAGAGGGATTTGAAAAAATTGCCGATTTATTTGCCGGCGTTGCCAAAATTGAAAAGGAACACGAAGAGCGGTATCGTGCTTTTTTGAGAAACTTAAAAGACGGAAAGGTTTTTGAAAAAGATGGCGAGCGCTGTTGGATTTGCCGTAATTGCGGGCATCTGCACTTTGGAACGAGCGCGCCGGAGGTTTGTCCGGTATGCGCACATCCTCAAGCGTATTTCCAACTAAAAGAAAATTATGATTAAAAAGATAAAAGGTTGTGGCAACGTGGTTTTCACTGTGTTGCCG
>CAKRVU010000045.1 GCA_934408835.1 uncultured Oscillospiraceae bacterium
AAAGCTCTGTATATAATAGCTGCCGTCTTGAATGGGTCCTTTTAAGACTACCGTGTCGCCCGGCCAAACAGACATCAGCTCCGGAACTACAATTTCATAAGAATGCAGCTGGTGATTGGAGTTTCGTATCACCTCAGCAGCGCCCTGCTGCCGCATGCTTTTCCAACACGCCGGCGTTTTCCAATACCGTTCTCTTGAAATATCCAGCTTGGTCGCCGTTGTATTGGTCATTGTCTTTGTAAAATACAGATCTTCATCATTGAGCGGATAATGAACCACCGAAATCATATCCTGACGATCCTCGCGCTGAGTCAGCGAAGTATACGGGTGATCCTCTCCTCCAATGATCCAGGTCTGATCCCCAATGCTAGTGGTAAGAACCCCTTCCCGCGCCATTAACGGCACAATTCGATAGGTCTGTCGACAAAAGAGATCGACTACCTGCCATGCCGTCATACCGACTGTCACCTCCATCTGTGAAATGGTGGCGGGCGCAAGATGATTCCCTTTGGCGCCATACGGCTTTGCATATTCGGCAAACAGCATTTCTGAGGAATAGTTTATGAGATGTCTAGGACCGACCTGATTTTGCATCATCCGGCTGCTATCGCTGCTGATTGATAGCCGGTAGCAGACTCCATGCTCGCTGATTGTATGCTCCATCCAGTCGATAAACCCTTGAAATAAACAATCTGTATCCTGAAAGAGCGCCATCCGACAAAGGGATGAGGTCGGTTTGATTGACAGCGTAACGGTCAGCTGAGACTGCGCCTGGTCAATCGAACTTTCAAAGCGAATGGAAAGAGGAACTCCAAGCGCAACCTCATCGCCGTTCAAAGTATATCCGACGCAACTTAAATTCATGCCGGCACCTCCTGAATCACAAAGGAAGCCGGATCATTTGCCACACCGTTGCCGGAAAGCTCTGAAAGCACACCGGTAAAAGTCACCCCCGCAATCGTCACCTGATATTGCGCGCCGTTTTCCAAAAGCGCATAGAGCCTAGAAAACTGCGCCGCCGTAATATAAGCGGTGCCGCTCACCTGTCTGGCATATTGATTGAGATTTTGTACCCGATCTCCAACGGTCGGAGAAAAATAATCCACTACCCTACGTTTGGAGATTAGCTTAGTTCCGGCTCTTGCAATGATGGTCTCTTCGCCAAACACAAGCGGCACACTGACCAGCTCCGCTTGAAAGAGCGCCGTTGTTTCCTTTCGATAAGCACGCAAGGGAGCGTCATAAAGGGTAATTTTTTCGGTCATCGACTGATAACTGGTAAGCTGTTCCTCCCAAAGAATTTGCCGAATCTGATCAACCAGCGCCCGACAGGCGGAAGCGCCGGAAGCAGCCGGAGTAAAAACTGAGATGGAAACAACTGTTTCATCCTCCTCCCCGCTGTCAACATCCAGTAAAACAGTCGAATTGGTAATCGGTTTTTCCGTTGGCTGCCCCGGAAATCGCTCATAAATATCGGCATTTAACTCTTTGCTCTGCAACAACGTCAATACTTGCTGTAATATATCATTTGGTTTCATATTTTTCCTCTCGCAACATCATTCTATAACAACCCAGTTGTTTATCAAATAACCCGCTTTGTACTCGATATCTTTTCTTTTCACAAAACACGGTCTTAACTTCCGTAATCTTATGTTCGGCAACGGCCCATAACGAGATGGGATACCCCGTTTCTATCCCACGTTCGGTAATCCTGGGACTCTCCTCCTCCGGCGTCCCTTCGTAGCAATTGCGAAACAGTCCAAAGCCTGCAGCCGCGCTCTTTTCGGCCACCAGTGTAATCGGCTTTCCATATGCACGGATTGTTTTGGTTACCTCATTTTTCATTATCTTCCTCCTTCGCATACGAAAAGAAAAAGTCCCCGTCATCTTTTAACAGGTCAACCGCTTCTCCTCTAAAGCGATTGTACAGCGCCTCTGCAGAAGCAGTCTGAACCCCGCTATCCCGCGAAATGGTATACCCGTTTCCGGAAAAGGTACCGGTGGGTCCCCCGCTGGCTTGAGATTCACTGTACCACAAATTCATTAAAGACGCCGCAACCATTGTCAGTAGCTCCTCTTGTGAGCCATCATAAGACGGTCGCAAATTTCTAGTAACCCTACAATTTGCCAAACGCGCAAGAGGCATTTGTGAAAGCGCCTCTTCTTGGCTGAGTCCGGCAATCCCCGCAAAAGCATTCATAATTTTTGTATCGTTCATAACTGATTCCTCCATAAATGGAAAGGGGAGGAAACCTGTTCCACCCCAATTAAAACCGTGTTTATGCTGTTTTACTGGACGCGGTTGTCGTATCAAGCACTTTGGAAGCGTCTACAAAGATCTTTGCGAATCCTGTAATGGTAGAAATGGTAGTTCGATCGAGCTGCTTGTCAATCAGCTTGTCAGATTCGACCATCAACGGATTGGCAACCACCTGCTCAATGGCAAAACGGTTATCAAGACCCACCATTTTTCCGGCAGGTACTACGCTCGAACGAATCAGAGTTGCTCCAAGAGGCGTTACCAATTTTCCGGTTCCCTGGAAATTCAGACCGGTCAACGGATTCTGGAACTCGGGAATGGCGAGAATTTTGAGCATAACGTCCGGCGCCACCAAAATGGTATTCATTTCATAGTTGCCAAAGCTGCCCCAAAGCGAAATCATATCGTTGTAGGTAAGGGTGTTGGCCGTAGCCACATTGACAACCGAAGCCGGGTTTTTATTCCCGTCGCCCGAAATCAGCACATCTACTGCGTCGCCCAATAAGGTGGTGGCAAGGTAGGTACCGATTTGTTTGAGCGTAACGGTAAACAGATCAAGCTTTTGGAACTGAATCGCCTCATAGCTTGCCTCCAGCATACGACCGCGCTTTTTCAGCTCGACCAGATTGCTCTGTAAATGAACGGAGGTTGTGGGAATTTCTCCCCCTTCCGCTACCACTTTCATCTCCTTTTCAGCGTCGGTCGGAATGGAGGCGATACTGCGGTAATCGAGACCCTCAATTTGTGTGACGGTCGCCACAACCTGATTCAGGACGTTAGCCTCTTCCATTCCCTGATGAATGGCACGGCTCAAATACTCCGGGAAAAGCGCCGCTGCGTCAGAGGTTTGGAAAAACTTTTGCACCATATCCGAACTGCTTCCCGAAACGCGAATATCAAACCGTTTCAGCTGCCGTTGAAAGGCGTCCAGCTTTTCCAGGGGCGTCCCTCGATAATTTTCACTCGGGTCGAGTTGTTCCAATACATCGGTAAAACTCTTCCCCGGCATTCCATACATTTCCTTTTCCAGTTTAATCGATTGATAATTCATGACTAATCTCCTTTTTATATTACAAACGCTTTATTTTCGGAAGAGGCTTCCTCCCGATGGTCTTCGACTGCCAGTTGGGCGTTCCCTTTTGGCGGCTTTACCCGCTTTTTCAATTCTTTTTTCAGTTCCTGAAGCTCCTGCAAACTCATTCGTTTTACTAGACCTGCAAACGCCTTGCTTCCAACCATAAAATTGGCTAAAAAGCTCAATCGCAGCACTTCTTTTCTCAAAGACTCCATATGCTGTCTCCCAGCCTGCGCTTCTTTTTCCAAAACATCCAGATATCCGTAAAGCTCCTTGGTCTCCCGATCTGAAAGCACTTCAGACAGTTTTTTGACTGTCTTATGTTCAAAGAAACTTTTGACAACGCCTGCGTTTTTCTGTGCAGGCACTGCTACAAAAGACCACTCATAAGCGTCTTCCGGACGCTCCAGCAGAACAAAGCAAAGCTGTCCGTGATACTCTTCGCCGGGAAGATGCTCGCAAGAACCATGCGCCAAATCCTTGCCGCAAATGCTGCACCGCCGTTTTGCCACGCGGCAGCCGATGCTCACTTCCTTTTTGATTCCGGCGTCAATTTCCAAAATCAGATCACGCAAGCGTTCGCTGCGCACCATATAAGCTTGCGCCTTCAAACGGCAATAGGGAGCGCCATAGCTTGTCTTTGTTCCGGCAACCTCTTCCACTTCTGTGTGAAAAATTCTCGCCGATTGGTTTTTCCCACGAGCGTCATGATCAAATATGCCTGTTTTTCCAAGAAACAGCTTTGCAAGAGTCTGCAAGGATTCTTTGGAAAAAGCCTCCAAATCGCGATCGACCTCGTTGTCGCAAAGAACCACCGAAAAGGTATAAACCTCTTCCGGCTTGAGTTCCCGGCGGGAGTGCCGGTTAATCTGTTCCATCTGTCCTTCGCTGATTGGAACTGATTTGACAATTTGCTCCATTTCCATTCTCCTTTCTTATTGTTCCGCGCTAATATCAACCGGAATCGGCTGCGGCTTCTCTCCGCTTTCCAATTCGATTTTGGTTGCCTGCGCGTTATACAGCCGCGCCTGTGCGGCATTGATTTCATCCTCAAAATTGAGGATATCCCACTCGATTTCAGGGGTGCAAAAATAACCTTCCGTATACAAAAATGTCAAGGCGATTCGGTGAAGTATCGGTTGTATCAAACGACGATAATAAGCAAGCTCACTTGAAAGCACCTGCGCTTGCTGCTGGCTCATCCGCTCAGTGGTGGACCAGCTCACTCCCAGCATAAACGGCGGAATCGAAAGCTTTGCTATAATCTGCTCAAGCATTTGCCTGGCGGGAATCTCGCAATCAATCATCTGATTTTCCGCACCAATCACCTTTACATCAATATCCCCTACCGCAACAAAATCGCGAATATCACCGTGACGGCTGGCCGCCATCCCCTCGGACCATTCCTTGGCAATTTGTTGCGCGCGCTCTCTGGCATAGGCTTTATCGTAACCGGAGTCCCCCGGACGATAAGTGACGGCAAACCTCACATTTCCAATGCGGTCAAAGTTGGTTCCCACCGCGTGATAAACCGTCATAAGAATCGAGCTGACAAAGGGGAGCCCATGCAGAATGCTCTCTCCCCGAACACGACCGGGTCTTGGATTCAGAGCGGAAAATAAAATCAAATTCGGGTCCTCCACCGGAATCGGGTTTCCAGCCTGATCCTTGCGGCAGATTACAACCGACATCGGATCCTTTCCCGGTTTTAAGAGGACGTCCGACAGATTTGCATTATACAAACCGGCGATTTTCCCGTCCGAATCAAGTATCACTTCTCCCACAGCGTTTCCGTACAGGAGCATGCTGTCCAGATATTGGCAGACAAAATGCTCGAGTCCTATTAAGCTAGGTCCTACCCGCACGGTTTCGGCAAACGTACGAAGCGCCTTTTCTGCCTTTTTGTCTGAACAGTTAAACCGAAAACCGCCAATCAAACGCTGAACTTTCTGAAGCGCAGCGTCGATGATCGGAATGGAGTTGCGCATCGCGTCATACAGAGCCATACAGCACTCATCGGTCGGCGGATATCCAAAGTAATCGAACAGAGGCGGAAGTTCAGCCGGTCGCGTCTGCACCTCAAGCGGTTTCTGAGACCGCGTTTTTGTTTGTTTTCTTTTTAATAATGCCAACTGGCACCTCCTTAGTAAATAACAGGTCAGCCCCCGCGCGAAGCCGAAAGGACAAAAAAGTCATCCGTCCGGTTTAAAAGAGCGCTGACAAAATAGCGAATATCGTCCATGGCGTGATCGTTTTCTTTTTTCACACAGTCGCCCCGCCCGTTTTCGTCCCAGCAATAAAGGGAAAACTCGCGGATGGCGTCCTGACAGCTGACATGGAAGAGGATTTCTTTGCGGCGCAGCGCCTCCGCCACCCGGTTGATTCCGGGAATCACATCGTTGTTGGCCGGAAACACCGCAAATCGGTTATGCCGCCTGATACACTCGATAAAACTGCTGGCAGACGGATCTACAATTACCGCCGTCACCGTCCGGTCGCCAATGAGTTTTTCGAGTGCAAGATAATACTCCTCATCCGTTTTATGCCGCTGCGTCCGTTTGGAATCATAGTAATATTCAGAAACTCGATACCAACGATCCCCACATTTCCCCCAAAGCCCAAAAGAAGCCGGATTGGTAATTCCGTAATCGCAGGATACGGCGTACTGTTCCAAAACCGGAGGAAGCTCGTCCACTACATGCTGCTCATAAGAAAACATCGGATATACCTGACCGCTATGAGCCGCCCATTTTCCCAAAACAAACCGCTCATAAAAAGCGCCGGAATAAAGCTGCTCATATCGCTTCCGCATACGAGGCGAAAGGGAGGGATTGTCGTCCATGGTAAAGTGCAGATAATATGCGTTTTTTTGCCGTGCCTTTTGAATCCATTCCAGGTAAAACCAGTGAAAGGGATGTTCCGGATTGCAGTTAAACCAGAACCTGGATCCTGTGACCGAACAGCGGGCAACAGCCTGCTCCACAAAGGAGCGCGGCATCAAGGCAACCTCATCGAGCAAAATGCCGGCCAGCGTCATTCCCTGAATCAGCGCGGCGGAGCCCTCATCCTTACCGCCAAAAAGATAAAACCGATTGGTTCTGTTCCGGTATTGAACCTCCAGATAGCCTTTTGAACTTTTCAACTCGCAGACAAAGCCGAGCGCCCGCAAATTTCCGATGAGAGGGGAAATCACATTCCGCTTCAGCGCAGTAACGGTCTTTCCGCAAAGAGCAAACGATTCGTGCTGGAAAGCGGAAAAAGCCCAAAAGACAAAGGAAAGAGACATGCACACCGTTTTTCCGCTTCTCACAGCGCCATCGCAGATGATGGCGTCGTACCCCATGGTTTTACGGTTACACCACCAAGTGAGAAGCTGCAGCTGTTTTTTTGAAAAAGGCTTAAAGCGCGCCATCCTTCTTTTCCTCCTCCGCACAGCCCATCAAAGCCTCCAAAAAACCTGCGGTGTCTTCTTGCGGCTGAAGCTGCCTCGCGATCGATACAAGCGCTTCAATTGCTTTCAGGCGATCGGCAAATTTCACCTCAAAGCCACCATCCCTCTGCTTTTTCAGTTCCGCAATCGAATACAAATCCAACGCTTCAATCGCGTCCTGATCCAACTCGGAATGGGTAAGCGCCAACAACGCCGCGTCATTGGTATTGCCAAACGCCAGCCGCATCAGACCGGTCACCGCCTGTTCTAACAGCCTGCCTTGCCTTGTGCTGTACAGATGTTCCTCAATCTCAGCGGAAATCTCAGACCGCGTCAACAGCTTATACGCCGCCTTTTCCGCCATCTTAGGAGAATACCCGGCGCGCAGCGCCGCTTCCTTTGGATTCAGTAAATCTGCATAGTATCGGCAAAACAACTTTTCTTTCTCGTTTAAAGAAATTGTATTCACCTCCTAACCCCTTTCACTTATCCCGCAAAAACACAAAAAAGTTGCACCATACGGTACAACTTTTTTAAAAAATCAAATTCTTTTTTGTTTTGGCGGCATATTTTGGTTCAGAATGCCTCATCTGCACCCAATGGAACTAGGTCGTTAAACACCGCGCGGTACGAAGGCGGAATTTTGCGATCTAAATGATATTTCCCGAAATACCAGTGGGAAAATGTTGCATGTTTGCGCAGCTCCTCGAGCAGCTCATGAATTGCCGTATAATCCTTTGCTTCTTCGTCAAGACAGCTTTTAATTGACAATGGTGGTTCATGTGTTAAAACAGCGTCCACAACTCCATCACACAATTTCAGATTATCAATCAAAGATTGAATTTGCGGCTCCTGTGGCTCCGCTTCCCGACGCCAGAGTATGTCGTCAAATTCCGCTTGTACAGTACTGCTTCCACCGCCAAAGACCAACAGCTTCTTCCCCTCTATTTCATAGAGCTGCCCCCGCTGCAGCCAAACAATATTGGGGGCAATCCGGCGAACTTTCCCAGAACAATAAGTCTCCTCCGGATATTTTGACAACAACGAAAAGTTTTCGTAACAGCCGTCCAAAAAGGCAATCTGATATTTCCGTTTTTGCAGCCATTTTAAATGTCTCTGTTCGGCTGCAAGCCCATCCCAGACAAAACCGAAATCGCCGCAGATAATCAAAGTATCATTCTTTTTCAGCCGTTTGTAGGCATGCGTTTCAAACGGTTCGATTTGCCCGTGTTTATCCCCTGTCACATAGATCACTTTCAAAATCCTCCTGTTCTTTTCCAATCGGTCGGATGATCTATCTTCGATTTTCCGCCGTTTTTTTCAGGAAATCACTTGAATTTGCCGTCTCACTTTGGTATACTAACAATAGTTTTGAAATACCTGTTATTCCTATCACTCTCATCATATACTATTTTAGGGAGATTGTCTAGATGAATTTACTGAAAAAATGTATTAGTTTTGGTCTGTGCCTCATATTCTTTAGCAGTACGCTGACGCTGTCAGCCTCAGCAACCTTCGACCCCGGCTTTGACCCTATCAGTCAAAGTGTATACCTTGTCAATACTGACACCGATACTGTGTTATACGAAAAAAACAAAGATGATCTCATCGTTCCCGCCTCTTTGGTGAAAATGATGACCGCTATTGTGGCGATTGAATCGGTACCGGAAGATCAGATCGATGATTTTCTGGCAACAGAAGTCACAGCCCCT
>CAKRVU010000046.1 GCA_934408835.1 uncultured Oscillospiraceae bacterium
GGATTATCTGATAAATTTTCTCAGGTTTTTAAAAGACTGCGTTCAAAGGGAAAGCTCAGCGAATCAGATGTAAAACAAGCGATGCGCGAAGTCAAACTGGCCTTGTTGGAGGCTGATGTCAACTACAAGGTGGTAAAAGACTTTATCGCCAATCTCAGTGAGCGTGTTGTAGGGACGGATGTATTAGAAAGTTTAACGCCGGCGCAGCAGGTGATTAAAATTGTCAATGAGGAATTATGCGCGTTGATGGGTACTGATGGTCAGCGAGTGCAATTTCCTTCTAAACCGCCGTGTATTATCATGATGTGTGGCTTGCAGGGAAGTGGTAAGACTACCCACTCTGCCAAAATCGCAAAATATTTCAAACAGCAGGGACATAGACCGCTTTTGGTTGCGTGTGACGTTTATCGGCCGGCTGCTATCAAACAGCTTCAAATTGTCGGAGAACAGGCGGGCGTATCGGTTTACGAAGAAGGAACCAATGATCCTGTAAAAATTGCGGAGAATGCAATCAAGCACGCCAAGGACTATGGAAACGATTTGGTGATTTTGGATACTGCCGGTCGTCTTCATGTGGATGAAGATTTGATGCAGGAATTGCAGAAAATGCAGAAAGCCGTAACGCCGGGCGAAATTTTGCTGGTAGTGGACGCGATGACCGGACAGGACGCTGTCAATGTAGCGAAGTCTTTTGATGAAAAACTTGGAATTAATGGAGTCGTTTTAACCAAATTAGACGGCGATACCCGTGGAGGCGCAGCTCTTTCTGTGCTCGCAGTGACTGGAAAGCCTATCAAATTTGTTGGCGTTGGGGAAAAATTGGACGATTTGGAACCGTTTCATCCCGAGCGAATGGCTTCCCGTATTTTGGGAATGGGCGATATTCTCACGTTTATTGAAAAGGCGGAAAATACCGTTGAACTGAAAAAAGCCGAGAAAATGTCAAAAAAAATCAAAGAGAATTCTTTTGATTTTAATGATTTTTTTGAACAGCTACAACAGTTAAAAAAGATGGGTTCCATGCGTGATATTATCGACATGATTCCTGGGGTTAGCGGTAAAGTGAAGGATGAGGATATTGATGAAAGCCGATTAATAAAACTGGAAGCGATCATTCAATCTATGACGCCGGAAGAGCGGGAGAAGCCCTCTATCATCAATCCGTCTCGTAAAAGGAGGATTGCAGTTGGAAGTGGTACTTCCGTACCTGAAGTGAACCAATTGCTTCGCCAGTTAGAAGGAATACGGAAAATGGTAAAACAATATACCGCTAAGGGCAAGCGTGGTAAACGGCGTAAATTATTGCCTGGTTTAGGCGGTCTAGGTGGCTTTGGCGGCTTTTAATTGCGCTTACCCGTTCCAGATATTTTGGGACTGTAAGGATAGATAGCGGAACTTTTTAATAGGTTTCAAAATGAATAGGAGGATACAGAAAATGGCTGTAAAGATCAGATTGCGTCGTATGGGCGCAAAAAAATCGCCGTTTTATCGCGTGGTAGTAGCAGATTCTAGATATCCGCGCGATGGGCGTTTTATTGAGGAATTGGGAATCTATGATCCAACCAAGGATCCATCGATTTTCAAGGTGGATGCAGAAAAAGTGAAGTCATGGATGAGCACTGGCGCACAACCGACATACACGGTAAAACGTCTGCTCAAACAAAACGACATCCTTTAAACCTGTATCAAAAAATGAATTCATCAGGAGGAACATATCAATGGAAGAACTTTTAAGAGTAATGGCAAGCGGATTAGTTGAGGACAAAGAGGCAATCAGCATTAGCGTGGATGAGCCAAACGAAGAAGACGTTATCGTTTATCATTTACATGTTGCCGAAAATGACATGGGTCGCGTGATTGGAAAGCAAGGACGAATTGCGAAATCCATTCGTACCATTATGCGTGCGGGCGCGAGCCGAAACGGTCAAAAAGTAATGGTTGAAATTGACTAATCAAATATATGGGGAACGAAGCATCGTTCCCTTTTTCTTATGGAGGAAGTATGCGGGAAAAGCGGTATCTGGAGATTGGTAAAATAACAACAACGCATGGAATTCGAGGGGAATTACGGGTTTTACCATGGTGCGATGACTGCCACTCTTTGTGTTCTTTATCCTGGATTTTCTTTGATCCGATGGGAAAGAAAAAGAGAAGGGTGGAACAAATCCGGGTTCATAAGAATCAGCTGATTATAAAGTTTTGTGAAGTTGAGAGCATTGAAGCGGCAAGGGAGTATTGTGGGCTTGTATTGTATGCCAAACGGGAGGAACTTCCGTTGCCGGAAGGACATTATTTTATCCAAGATCTTTTGGGTGCAAAGGTTTTAGACGCTGATACGCCTTCCGTTTGTTATGGAACTTTACAGAATATTTTACAGACAGGCGCTAATGATGTTTATCAGATTGTTGACGAAAACGGAAAGGAACGGCTTGCGCCGGCGATTTCAGAGGTGGTAGACAGAATTGATCTTGAAACGGGTGAAATCTATATTCGACCATTGAAAGGATTGTTCGAGGATGAAGATTGAGATTGCCACGTTGTTCCCTGAAATGTGCCGAGCGGTTCTTGCAGAGAGTATTCTTGGACGAGCGCAAAAAAAAGGTATTGTTACCGTTGGTGTGCATAACATCCGGGATTATACATTGGATAAACATCGCCGGGTGGACGACGCTCCTTATGGCGGCGGTATGGGTATGTTGTTGCAGGCGGAGCCTGTTTACCGCTGTTATGAGGCGGTTTGCAAGCAGTTGCAGGAAAAACCGTATGTAATTTATTTATCCCCACAGGGACAGACATTTACCCAAAAAAAGGCGCTTTCTCTTTCGCAGAAAAATCAGACTCTTTTTTTATTGTGCGGTCATTATGAAGGAATTGACGAGCGAGTGCTTGATGAAATTGTCGATGAAGAGATTTCAATTGGAGATTATGTTTTGACCGGCGGCGAATTACCTGCGCTGGTTTTGACCGATGCTATTGTTCGACTTTGTGATGGAGTTCTTTCTTCTTCTGAGTGCTTTGAGGAGGAGAGCCATTTTGCGGGATTGTTAGAGTATCCGCAATACACTAGACCTGAAATTTGGCATGAGAAAGCGGTTCCGGATGTTTTGCTTTCCGGACACCATGAAAATATAGCCGCATGGCGAAAAAAAATGGCGCTCCTTTGTACTAAACGCAAGCGTCCTGATCTGTTAGAACAGGGGAATTTAGATCCAGACGATGAAAAGAAATAAAAACTTTCAGAATAAATTATAGGCATTGTGTAGAAAATATTAGAAAGTATATAGTAATATTGTACAATAAAAGAATGGTAAATCTTAATGTAATTACCATAGTGTTAAATGTTTGGGGAATTTTGCATTTTTTTGAATATTTCCGGTTGACTGAATGAAAATAGCTGGTTATAATAATTTGGTAAGTAATGATAGAATGTTATAGAATTATATCTTGTAGAGGTGTCATTTTATGTACGTAAAAGAAGTTTCAGTGCAAAATCAGGTTGGCTTACATGCGAGACCTGCTACTTTCTTTATTCAAAAGGCAAATGAGTTTAAATCTTCCATTTGGGTGGAAAAAGAAGAACGGAGAGTCAATGCAAAGAGTCTTTTAGGAGTTTTATCCTTAGGAATTGTCGGTGGAACTCCCATTCGCGTCATTGCAGACGGTCAGGATGAGCAAGAAGCAGTGGACAATCTGGTTTCTTTGGTTGAAAGCGGATTTGCTGAATAAATTTCTATATGGATGTTTTTAGAAGATTCTCTGGCTGCAAATACCAGAGAATTTTTTTGTAAAAAGGAGGTTTGAGAATATGGAACGGTTGGAACAGCTTCGGAACCAGGCGCGGCAACTGACAGCGAAACCTGGAGTTTATCTGATGAAGAATCAGAAAGGCGAAGTGATTTATGTGGGAAAGGCAAAGAATTTAAAAAATCGCGTAAGCTCTTATTTTCGAAATCTTGCCTCCCATAATGAAAAGGTTCTCAGCATGGTATCTCATGTAGCCACCTTTGATTTTATTGTTACTGACTCGGAGTTTGAGGCGTTAGTACTCGAATGTAGTCTGATTAAACAATATGCTCCAAAATATAATATTTTATTAAAGGACGATAAAGGATACCACTATATTTCGATATCTCAAGAGGATTATCCGCGGATTACAGCCGTTAAGCAGCAGCCAAAGACAGGAGAATATTTGGGCCCGTTTATGAGCTCCCTTTCTGTTCGTCAGGCTGTGGACGAAGCGAATCGGGTGTTTCGTCTTCCTACTTGTTCTCGCTCCTTTCAAAAAAATACAAAACGTCCCTGTTTAAATTACTACATTCAAAAATGTTCTGGTGCGTGTATGGGAAAACTGTCAAAAAAGGAATATCGAGAGACCGTTGATCAAGCCGTTGCATATTTGAAAAACGGAAGTGAAGATTCCATTCGTGAAATGACAGCGCAGATGGAAGAAGCGTCTGCACAAATGGATTTCGAGAGGGCGATACAGCTGAGAGATCGAATGGCTGCCATTCAGAAGGTAGCCCAAGGACAGAAAATTTATCTGGAAGAGGAGAAAAACTTAGACGTGATTGCGGCAGCTCAGATAGATCACGATTGGGTTGTGGCGATCTTAAAGTTCCGAAACGGTCATATGGTTGATAAGGACGATTATTTTTTTTCTGGGGTGTTAAACCCGTTAACCGTGCGGGATGATTTTATTGCAAGATATTATACTGCGGTCAATCTTCCGCCAAAAGTTGTGCTTTTGGATCACATGGAGTCAGATATTTCAGTATTGGCGGATTATTTGAGTCAATTGTCTGGCTTCCGGGTGACGCTGCGAGTGCCGCAACGCGGAGAGGGAAAACGCCTGGTTGATATGGCTATGAGTAATGCGGTTGAGCAGTTGGCCTGCCGTGTTCAGAAAAATGGACGTGAAATTGTGGCGCTAAAGGAATTGACGCAAATGCTGGGACTCACAAAGACGCCGGATTATATTGAAGCATATGATATTTCCAATTTAGGAGATCGTGGAATTGTTGGCGGGATGGTAGTATTTGAAAATGGGTTGCCAAGCCGGAAAAATTACCGCAAATTTGCAATGAAAGAGGTTGTGTTACGGGACGATTATGCTTCCATGCGGGAAATGTTATCTCGTCGTTTTTCCCGATATCAACAAGAAAAGGAAAAGCAGGAAGGGTTTGGGCGTCTTCCGGATTTGATTTTGTTGGATGGAGGTTTAGGGCATCTGTCTGTAGCAAAAGAGGTTTTGAAGGAACAACAGCTTTTTATTCCGTGTTTTGGCATGATAAAGGATCAACGGCATCGAACCAGAGCGATTGCCGCGGATGGCGGCGAGTTGTCGATTACCTCATTTCAAGCGGCATTTTCTCTTATCACTCGAATACAGGATGAGGTACATCGGTATACCGTTTCCTATCAGAAAACAGTGCGAAAAAAGAGCATGCTGGAGCTAGAGCTCACACGAGTTCCGGGAATCGGAACGAAAAAGGCGAGCGCCATTTTGCGAAAATTCAAAACTCGAACCGAGTTAAAACATGCGTCGGCGGAAGAGCTGGCAAAGGCAGCCAAGGTGTCACCACAAAAGGCAGAGGAAATCTTAGATTTTATCATTCATTTATCTTGAAGCGAGAGGGGTAGCATGCAGATTACATTTGAAACAATCAAACAGAACGAGCGAATTAAAACGTATATTCGAATGGCGGACGCTTCGTTGCAAAGCTCAGGCTTTACGGAGCATAGTTTTGCGCATGTGATTCGGACCGCTGATTTTTCAGGTCGTTTATTAGAGTCAGTTGGTAGAACGAAACGTGTGCAGGAATTGGGGCAAATAGCGGGCTATTTGCATGATATTGGAAATATAGTAAATCGGGTTGACCATGCGCAGAGTGGGGCAATTATGGCTTTTCGGCTGTTGGACGAGTTGAAAATGGAACCACAAGAAATTGCGACGATTGTAAGCGCTATTGGCAATCACGATGAGAAGACAGGAGCTCCGGTTCATGATGTGGCAGCCGCCTTGATTTTGGCGGATAAAAGCGATGTTAGAAGAACGAGAGTTCGTAATCGCGATATATCCAGTTTTGATATTCACGATCGTGTAAATTATGCTGTTACTAACTCAAAATTACAATTTTCCAAGGATAGTACTGAAATCTTATTGTCTCTTTCCATTGATACCGAGATTTCTCCTATTTTGAGTTATTTTGAGATTTTTATGGAACGAATGGTTTTATGTACGAAAGCGGCAGCACAATTAGAGCGCTCCTTTGGATTAATGATCAATGGGCAGAGAGTTTTATAATTCGGGAGCGTATCGGGGTAATGCAATCTGATTTTTGATTGTTAGCGCAAGTTATTTCGCCAAATACAAAGATGCTTCTATTTTGCAGCGCATAATTGATAAGACTACAGAAAACACCCCCAAACTTTTCGACTGAAGTGTAAGTTTGAGATAGAAATAAAGGAAAGTAAATGATGGCGCGAATGCTTTATTTGAAATCAATAATGCAAGAATTTATATGATATTGACCGGGAAATCACAAGCTATACTTGAGAAATTTACCATTTTACAATAAGATGATTTCGCCGTTGCTTTGGATGGCAATCCAGTCGCCTGCAACGCAGATGGCTTGTGCGGGTTGATCTGAGAGGCAACGGTGATTGGAGCCGTCCAAATAAATGGAATAAAGAGACTCATTATCCAATTGATTGGCATAATACAAAATGCCGTCAGTGATATTGATACATGAGGTTTGCAGACCAAAAAGGGGAACATTTGGACTTTGAGTGGAGTACAGCTGATTTTGCAGACAGTAATAAATGCTATCATCTGTCACAGCATAGCTTTGGATGGTTCCCGGTACTTCAACACGGAGATCGCCCGGATTATCTATCGGGATGCTGTAAAGGGCATCTTCTTCTAAAAAGTATATCCTTCCATTTTCACAACAGCAGCGGGAGGGTGAGCCACTGTAAAGTTTTTCTTTCAAGGTGGAGTCATAGGATGTTCGGTAAATTCCGCAAGAGTCTGAGGTTATCATATAATCTGTGTAAGCGGTTACGTAGTTGCAGCCAACGGTAAACATCTGGGTTCCGCTGCCGTCCCATCGAACGTCTTGGAGTGTGTTATTCCATTCCATACATCCAATGAGAGCAGATTCCCCAACGAGAGAGACAGAGGTTGCGGCGATATCGCAAACCTTTTGATCTTCTTCGCCAGAATTGTGCATTTTATAGAGGGTATTTCCGTCTTGGGAGTTGATGTAATAAATCCAGTCACCTTGCATAGAGAGAAAAGAACCATTTTGGACATTAGAGGAAGAATTACCGACCTCATTGAAAGGGTAGTAAGAGGAGTCTGGAGCTGTGTTTTGTGGTTGAGAATCTTCAGGGTCGGAAGAAGGGGAGACAGATTGACTTTTGGCGGCATGCGATTTGGAAGAAGATTTAGATGATTTGGATGAGTTGGACTTAGAGGAAGAAGACTTAGATTTGGATTTAGATGACGTTGTTTTTTTAGAAGAAGAGGAAGGATGGGCAGAGGCGTTGACAGCGTCGTCTGAAAAGACGATATAGGTTGCGCCGGAAGAATGAAGGGAAGCGGAGATAGCATAAACAATTAAGGAGGCAATTAAAACAACGGTAAGCAAAGAGATACTGCGGGACCAGAAACGAGATTGATTGTGGTTTTCGTTAGATTCTGATGGAGGCGCCATCGCAGGGGCGTCTTGTGCAATCTGCTCGAGCATAGCGGAGATTTCATAATGATAAGGCATATCGATGTTGGGGTCGCTGGAGTCATGATGGAATTGCTCAGACATATGATGGAACCTCCTAAAGAACGGGATAGTCTTTTAATTAAAAATAATTATACATTACATGATAAATAATGTCAAATTTTCCCATTACATTATTCTGTAAACTGATTTAAGAAAAATTATGTAGTCAATAAAATATGGCAATTTTTTGTATAAATAGGTATCCCACGGCTTTGCCGGGGGTTTTTCATAGACGGATATACGGACCACACATCACGTTGCGTTGGTACGACCTGACACTTGCGTAGAGTTTGTTACTTGCTGCTCGTAAACGAGCCTGTTAGAAGTTTCTCATGGTAGTTGTTCTCCGGCTCGTTCTTCTTCCAACTGTCTTTTTATCTACTCTTCTATCTTTCTCGCATTCTTTCCTACCGTATCCACGTAATATCCGCGACACCAGAATTCTCTGTTGCGATACTTGTATTTTAACTCTGGGAACCTTTCATAGATCATTAGGACTGCTCTTACCTTTTAGATACCCCATAAAGCTTGAAACACTCACTTTAGGCGGGATCTCTATTTAGCATGTGCACATGATCCGGGCATACTTCTGCTTCCACAATTTTTACTTTCTTCCACTCACATAGCATTCTCAGG
>CAKRVU010000047.1 GCA_934408835.1 uncultured Oscillospiraceae bacterium
ACAATAAATCATAAAGGTTTTCAAGGTTTTCAATTTTATTTTTGCAGAGGTTGTCCATGAAAAAAATTCAAATTTGTCCTTCTATCTTATCGGCCGATTTTTCGGTTCTGGCACAGGAAATGGAGCGAATGAAACAAGCGGGTGCCGATCAATTGCATATTGATGTGATGGACGGCCACTTTGTTCCTAATATTACCATTGGCGCGCCTGTGTTGTCCTGCTTAAATCGCGCGTGCGATTTGTTTATGGACGTTCATCTGATGATCTCTCATCCGCTCGCTTATGTGGATGACTTTGCCAAAGCGGGCGCTGACAGGATTACCTTTCATCTCGAGTCGGAGGATTCTCCGGAAGAATGCATTCAAAAAATTCATCAGCAAAACCTTTTGGCAGGGATATCCATTCGACCGAATACGCCGGTAGAGGCGCTTTTCCCGTATCTGTCCGCGGTCGATATGGTGTTGATTATGACAGTGGAGCCAGGGTTTGGCGGTCAGCGGTTTATGGAAGGGATGCTTCCCAAATTGGAGAAGCTGCGGGACCTGTCTCCTGACCTTCTGCTGCAGGTGGACGGTGGCATTTCCCCTGAAACGGCGCCGCTGGCTGTTCAGGCGGGAGCCTCTTTGTTGGTGGCCGGTTCCTTTTTGTTCGGAGCAGATGATCCGGCTGCTGCCATTTCGCAGCTGCGGGAGAGCGTGGGTTAACTGATATATTGATGGATCATTTCGATGGCCTTGTCTTTGACAAGTCTTGCAGAATGTTCCCCTATGATCTGACTTTTGAGCTCTCCTTTCCCCAAAAAGTGACCGTACTCCCGGATAACGGCGATCAGTCGCGCGTCCATTTTATAATAAGAATAGACGGTTAAAATATAGTTTTCATCGGTCTCATAAAGCGAGCTTTTTAAAATCAGATGGTGATAGCTGTGATACAGTTTGTCGCAGAGGCGTCGAAGCGATTCCAAATCTTCAATTAAAAAAATCAGCGGCATATGAAAGCCTTCTGAGCGATTGGAATGTTTCTGGTCTTCCCCCAATAAATTTAGATAGAGGACGCAGCCGCCCTCTTGCGCCGGAAACGCTTCGATAAATAATTTGTTCTGACTGAAATCAAACGATATCTTTTCGCGCACCTGCTGTAACAGCTGTAGGATTACCTTTCGTGTAGCCGGATGATTGTAATCCATTTCGTCATAGGAAATATGGAATTCGTCCATGTCGGTTGCAGATAATACAATTTTTATCGTTTGGCGATCAAGCGGTTCAATGTTCATAATATCATCTCCTGCCTGTTTGGCGTCTGTTTCATTCTTATGGGATTCGGATTCGGATTATGCGGATAGGGATGTTTTGTTGATTGCGCTGGTTGGGAAACGGCGATATGATGTTGAGACGCAGCAGACAGGATGGAAAAGATAAGGAGAATGAGTATGGGAAAGCCCCGGAAAGTAAAGCGATATTCAATTATTTATAATCAAAAACGGCGGAGACGACAGATGTTCCTTCGGATACTTTTGGGAGTAGTCGGTTTCCTTCTCATTGTCGGCGCTGTGTTTCTGATAGCGATGGGGCTGTTCGGCGGCGTGGAGGACGATTCTTCTGCAACGCCTCCTCAACCGACTCCGGCGGTATCGGAAGAGATTCCGTCTGAAACCGATTCGCAGCAGGAGCAGCCTCGAAGCGATAGTGCCATCGTTGCAAAGGAACTTCACGTAAACTACGTGGGCAGTCCATCGAAAATAGCTGATTTTGCCACTACTGCTAAGGAAGAGGGCTATACGGCAATCGTTGTCCCGCTCAAAACCGAGAAAGGCGAGATTCTTTACGATTCAAAGGTTCCGGAGGCGACCTCGTGGGGGGCGATCTCTTCTTCTACAACGGACGTCGACAAGGTGGTGACCGCCATTGAGGACGCGGGTCTTATGCCGATTGCGGAGCTGTATGCCTTTGAAGACGATATTGCTTCTTATGCCAAACGGGGGAATTCCTATTACTATGGAACGCAGACGACAACAACCCGGTTGTTTGGAAGCGGCGACGGCGTCAGTTGGCTGAACCCCTATCAAAAGAGCGCACGGGATTATATTTGCGATTTGGCGCAGGAGCTTTATCAATTGGGATTTCAGACGATTTGGCTAAACGGAGTGCAGTTCCCGCCGCAGGGCTTGGATTCCAAAACGGGAACCAATGCAAACGGCGTTTCTCAGGAAGAGATTTTAAAGACCTTTATCCAGGAAATGAACGCCATCGGCGTACCGTTTGTTATTTCTTACGAGTGGAATGCAGTTGGCGGCGGCGGGGACGCGCAAACGCTGTATGGCGGCGACCCGACTACCTATGGAGTGCCTGAATTGTCGCCTGTTTTGGACTCGTCTGTTTCTGCGCAGCAGCTGACAGCTACCTTGCAGCAGACGATGAGCCAGGCGCCGGAGGCTGTGATAATTCCATCAATTCCGGCGACTGCCGACTTGACGCAGATGACGGCGGTATTGCAGGAAGCGGGAGTGAATTCTTACCTGTTATTGTCTGAATAGACAGTTGCAGGAGGGAGACGGAAAATATCGAAAAGAGGGATTAGTGATGGATGAGAAACAAAAGGAAAGATATCAGGTATGGAAAGAGCGCGCAACGGACGACCCAGATCTTTGCAAAGAGCTGTCGGAGATTGCAGGGGACGAGGCGGCAATCGAGGATCGTTTTTATCGGGAGCTTGCATTCGGAACGGCCGGGCTTCGCGGCGTGATTGGTGCGGGAACCAACCGGATGAACATCTATGTTGTTCGGAAGACAACCCAAGCGTTTGCGCAGTATTTGCTGCAAAAGACCAAGGAGCCATCGGTTGCGATAAGCTACGACAGCCGAATCAAATCGGAATTGTTTGCCAAAGAAGCCGCTTCCATTTTAGCTGCTAACGGCGTAAAGGCGTATATTTATCGTCAATTGATGCCTGTACCGTGTCTTTCCTTTGCTGTGCGGGAGCTTTCCTGTCAGGCTGGAATCATGGTGACGGCAAGTCATAATCCGGCAAAATATAATGGCTATAAGGCATACGGATCGGACGGCTGTCAGATGACTTCCGAGTCAGCGGACGCGATTCTTTCTTTGTCTAAACAGATAGACCCATTTACCGATGTCAAAAACATGAGCTTTGAGGACGGACTCAAACAGGGCTTGATCTGCTATATTCCTCAAGAAGTGGAGGACGCTTATATCGCGGCGGTCAAAGCCTGTTCCGTTCATCCCGAGGCGCTAAGCTCGGCTGATTTAACGGTGGTGTACACGCCTCTCAACGGTGCTGGGAATCTTCCTGTGCGCCGGATATTGCAGGAATTGGGCGTTTCTAAGGTGCATGTGGTTGCGGAGCAGGAACAGCCGGACGGGAATTTCCCGACTTGTCCTTACCCGAACCCGGAAATCCGGGACGCGCTTTCTCTGGGACTGCGCGACTGCAAGCGGGTGAAGCCCGATATTTTGTTGGCGACCGACCCTGATTGCGATCGGATGGGAATTGCCGTTCCAGATGAGAACGGGGACTATCGGCTGTTATCGGGGAACGAAGTCGGCGCGTTGCTGCTAGAATATATCTGTAAAGAACGGACGGCGCTTGGAACAATGCCAAAGGATCCGGTTGCGGTCAAAACCATTGTTTCAACCGACATTGTTCGCTGCATTTGCGATGAATATGGCGTTACATTGAAAAACGTCTTAACCGGTTTCAAATATATCGGTGAGCAAATCGGGCTGCTGGAGGAAGCAGGAGAGGAAAACCGCTTCATTTTCGGTTTTGAAGAGAGTTACGGATACCTCGCCGGCAGCTATGTTCGGGATAAAGATGGCGTAATCGCTTCGATGTTGATCTGCGAGATGACGGCATATTACCGGAAACTGGGCGTCTCTGTGCTGGAGGCTTTGGCGGCGTTGTATGAAAAGTACGGCGTGTACCGGCACACAACAGTCAGCTTCCTTTGCGAAGGGGTTACCGGAATGGAAAAGATGGCCGCCATCATGAAACAGATTCGTTCCAATCGTCCTAGTTCCATCGGCGGTTTTGCAGTTGAGCAGTATCTGGATTATCAAAGTTCTGTTGCGGTCAATTTAAAAACGGGAGAAGAGACGACCATTTCTTTGCCCAAATCCGATGTGTTAGAATATGACCTCGAGGGAGGCTCCAGCGTTATTTTGCGGCCCTCCGGCACCGAGCCGAAGATTAAGGCTTATTATACGGCAACGGGCAGCTCCTTTGCGCAAGCGGAGGAAAAAGAAAAAAAGCTACAGGATGATTTTACTAAAATTCTGGGATTTTAGAAAAAACAAATTTCTAAAAAATAACGCTTGCATTTTTCGATTTAATATGTTATACTGATTCAGTAATAAATTTTTTGTTTTTATTTGTTGATTTGTTATTGTGACTTGGGAGGTGAACAAAGTGAAAAAGGGAACTCACCCGGAATACGAGCCAACCACTATTACATGTGCTTGCGGAAACGTGATTGAAACTCGTTCGACTAAGAAAGACATTAAGGTTGAGATTTGTTCAAAATGCCATCCGTTTTTTACCGGAAAACAAAAATTAGTGGATACCGGCGGACGTGTTGACCGCTTTAATAAGCGCTACCATTTGGATAAGTAAAACAGGCTTAGGCGGTGTAATGCTTCATTACACCGCTTTGTTTGTAGAAGGGGGAGGAGCTGGTGAACGCTTATCAAACCATTTCCGCGCCCGTTTGCGCAGAATTTGTTGAAAAAAGATCCCGGTTTTTGGCGTATCTTTCTCCTGTTAGCACCCGAGAAGAGGCGGTGGAACAGATAGAAGTCATCAAACGGAAACACCGGGACGCGACCCATCATGTTCCCGCTTATCGTCTGTATCACACCGGCGTCGAGCATTGTTCGGACGACGGAGAGCCGGCAGGCACTGCGGGGCAACCGACGCTCTCTGTATTGCAAAACGAAGAATTGTTTGACGTTTCCCTTGTGATCGTCCGGTATTTTGGAGGCGTTTTACTTGGTGGCGGCGGTTTAGTTCGCGCTTATTCTCATGCGGCTGCATTGGCTGTGCGCGCGGCGCGACGCGTTTTGCGCTGCAGCTGCGAACGGCTGCGTCTGGCTGTCCCGTATCCCCTTTATGGAAAACTGCAATTTTTTTTATCTTCTCGGGCGTTGACGCCCTGTTCCTGCGATTACGGCGAACAGATTACGGTGGAAGTATTGGTGAGGGCGGAATTTTCTGAACGGATACAAGCGGAGCTGACAGAACTTTCCGGCGGTCGAATCGGCATTTCTTCCAGCGGCGCGATAGAGAGCGATTACCCCATTTCTTCAGCAGAGGAGTCGGCTCAAGTCTAATCGCTCTGGGTCTGTTTTGAATTGGAGAAAAGTGCAAAAAGGAGAACCTCTTATGAATGTTCGGCAAAAGACGGAAGCGTTAGAGTTGAAAAACCTGAGTCCATATGCTGCCTGTTCGTCCCGGACGATCGGGAGACGACGGGTGGAAGAACCATGCGAGTTTCGGACAGAGTACCAAAGAGATCGAGATCGCATTTTACATTGCAACGCCTTTAAACGGTTAAAACATAAAACTCAGGTGTTCCTCTCTCCCAGACGAGATCATTACCGAACCCGGTTGGTGCACTCGTTGGAGGTGGCGCAGATTGCTCGGACGGCGGCCCGCGGCTTGCGGTTGAACGAGGATTTGACAGAGGCGATTGCTTTGGGTCATGATCTGGGGCACGCTCCTTTTGGACATGCAGGGGAATTGGCGCTGAATCAAATTTGTCCACATTCTTTTCGCCACGCCGACAACAGCGTTCGCGTTGTTACCGAACTGGAGAAGGAAGGTCAAGGACTGAATTTGACGGCTGAAGTGATTGACGGTATCGCCTGTCATTCTTCCGGTCAGGCAAAAACGCTTGAGGGTCAATTGGTCAAAGTGTGCGATAAGGTGGCCTATGTGAACCACGATATTGAGGATGCGATTCGCGCGGGGGTGATTTCCTATCATGATTTACCATACCAGTGCGTATATATTTTGGGAAACACAAAAAGCAAACGGATTACCACGGTCATTCGTTCTCTGATTGAAAACAGCTCCGATTCCATCCAAATGAGTCCGGAGGTCGATTCGGCGCACCAGAAGCTGCGTTCTTATATGTTTGAACATGTTTACGCCGGCACTGTTGCGCAGCAAGAGGAGGAAAAGGCCAAAAAAATTGTCGAGATGATGTACACCTATTACCGAAATCATGTTGAGGTGATGCCTTTGTTCTATCAGGAGATTGCCGGTAAAAGCGATATTGATCGGGCTGTTTGCGACTATATTTCCGGTATGAGTGATAATTACATCATTGAGCAGTATAGCGATCGCTTTATTCCGCGTCGCTGGAGCGATTGACGAGGGGGGACGTCTTTGATCACAGAAGGTTATATCATGCAGCTGAAGGCAGCCTGTGATATCGTTTCTATCATTTCTTCTTACGTTCCGCTCAAACAGAATGGGAGGAACCGAAAGTGCCTTTGTCCCTTTCACCTGGAAAAAACGCCCTCTTTTGTGGTATATGAGGATACACAAAGCTTTTACTGTTATGGCTGTGGCGCGGGCGGCGATGTGATTACCTTTATCATGCGGATAGAAAACCTGGAATATCTGGAGGCTTTGAAATTATTAGCCGAGCGGGCAGGGTTGCCTCTTCCCGAAAATGAGAGGGACGATCAGCAGGCGAAACTGCGGCAGCGGTTGCTCGAACTGAATCGGCAGGCGGCGCGTTATTTCCATTCGGTTCTCAAAGGACCGGAGGGGAAGGCAGCGAGGGATTACTTTGCGCAACGCCGTTTGAGTGCGAAGACCATAGTCCGTTACGGGTTGGGGTATGCCCCCGATTCATGGAACGCTTTGAGGAACACCTTTCAAAAACAGGGTTATTCTTACGAAGAGATGGTACAGGCGGACTTGATCGTTCGTTCTAAGTCCGGTTCTTATTATGATAAGTTCCGCAATCGCGTGATTTTTCCGATTTTGGACTTGCGCGGGAATGTCATTGCCTTTGGCGGGCGGGTTTTAGACGATCAAACGCCAAAATATGTGAATACTTCAGATACGTTGGTGTTTCAGAAAAAGCGGAATCTGTTTTCTTTGAATTTTGCAAAAAATAGTCGGGAAAAAACGCTGATTCTGGCCGAGGGTTATATGGATGTGATCGCCATGCATCAGGCGGGTTTTACCGGAGCGGTGGCGACTTTGGGAACGGCGCTGACTTCGGAGCAGGCGCGGCTGATTTCTCGCTATGCGGATGATGTGGTAATCGCATACGATTCGGACGAAGCCGGGCAGAAGGCGACCAGCCGCGCTTCCAAACTGTTCGGAGCCGCCGGAGTGACAGCGCGGGTTTTGCGCCTTTACGGGGCGAAGGATCCGGATGAATTTATCAAAAAATACGGAAGCGGCAAGTTTCAGATTTTGCTGAAAAACGCCGGCACGGTAACCCAAACGCAGACAGAACGGCTGAAGGAACAGTACGATTTGGAGCGACCGGAGGAAAAGCAGAAATATCTGCTGGAATATTGCGCTATGATTGCGCAGATGTCCGACGCCCTGGAACGTCAGGTGTATATCGGGCAGCTTGCTTTGGAGTGCGGCGTTTCCAAAGAGGCGATAGAGCTTCAGGTAAGGCATATGATTCGGGTGCAAAGGAAACGGCAGCAGAAACAATTGCAGCAAATTTCTGGCGACAGATTGCGGATTCGGGATAAGGTCAATCCAGATGGAGAAAAATATCCTCGTGCCGCCAGGGCGGAGGAAGGTATTTTGCATTTTATGATGGCGAATCCTGACTTTTATTCTTATATTACAGAGCGATTATCGCCTGATGATTTTAAAACAAAATGGAATCGGCAGATCTATGAACGAATCTGCGAAAGGCTGCAGCAAAATCTGACGATTGATTTTGTCGGTTTTCACGATCAGTTTTCAGCAGATGAGATCAGTCGCTTTTCACGCATTTTAAACGACGGCGGTCAGATTGCGTCGACTCAGGAGAGCCTGGACGATTGTATTGCGGTTTTAAAAGCGGCGCGGGAAAAGATGACGCCGGAAGATATTTTATCGCTGACGCCGCAGCAACTGGAGGAAAAGCGTCTGGAAACAGCAAAGCAATAGAAATAAAGGATGAGCAAATTTCGT
>CAKRVU010000048.1 GCA_934408835.1 uncultured Oscillospiraceae bacterium
GGGTATGCTTCGGTTGCGTCTAAAGTGGAGCTGGCGGGAAAGGTTACGATTTTACTGTTGGCGCTGCCTCTGTTTGAAAATTTGCTTTCTTTGACGCAGGAGTTAATACGGCTGGGCGGAGGATAGAGATGAAACAAAGGATTTTAAAAATAGGCTGTCTTCTGCTTTTTTTCCTTCTCATTCTTTCGGGAACCGTCGTGATGGCGGCAGAGGACAGCTCGGTAGAACATATGCTAAACGAGCAATATCAGGCAAGCGGTGCGGACGAGCTGCCGGATGAGCTGCCGGACGAAGTGGGGGACGCCCTTTCAGCCGGAGGGGTTGACTCTCCTTCTCCCGAGCAGATGGACAGCTTTGACATGGGCGGTTTTTTGCAGGGATTGTTTGAATCAATTGTTGACGCCATAAAAAGTCCGCTTACATTACTTTCCGGCTGCTTTGCCATTGTGCTGATCTGTGCGTTATTTGAAGCGTTTGGGAATGTACAGGATTCTTCCCTTTCAGGAGTACTGGGAACGGTTTCTTCGCTCGCTATTTGCGGCGTTATGCTTTCGCCGGTCATTTCGTGTGTGTCCCTTGTATCCGGCGTGATACGGGCAATGGGGGATTTTATGCTCTGTTTTATCCCCGTTTATACCGCGGTGGTGGCGGCTTCCGGTTGCCCAACAGCAGCAATAGGATATAATACGGCTTTGTTTGCGCTGGCGGAACTCATTTCTTCGGTGACAGCCGATCTTCTGCTTCCTTTTGTGGGGGCGTTTTTGGCGTTGTCGATTGCCGGGTCGGTGGGCGGTCAGTTTCAAGTTGCCAGCTTGACCACAACTGTAAAAAAAACCGTGGTGTTTACCTTGACGCTGCTTGTCACCATTTTTGTGGGACTTTTTACCATGCAGAATATGGTAGCTGTTTCAGCGGACACGTTGAGTATTAAGACGGCTAAGTTTTTGTCCGGCAGTTTTGTTCCGGTTGTCGGCGGTGCGCTGGGAGACGCGCTTTCCTCTGTTTTGGGTTGTCTTGGCGTAATTAAAGCTTCGGTGGGCGGTTACGGTGTTTTGGTGTGCTTTGCCATGTTTTTACCACCCATCATTACAGTACTGTTTTTTATGCTTGCGTTGAAGCTGGCAGGGGCCGCGGCGGAATTTTTAGGCGTCAGTACGATACCTGGATTGATGACGGCCGCTTACGATGCATTATCGGTATTGCTGGCCTTTTTGATCTGTTATGGTGTTTTGATCATTGTCACAACAACAGTGATGCTGTCGATGGGCGGTTAACTTGATAGAGAAGGGAAGTTGTTATGAATGCAAAGTTGGGCGCTTGCCGTTTGTGCTACGATGATTGGAGGAGCGTTGTTCTCCCTTTTGGTTCCAAACAACAATTTACAACGGGTGGTTCGGTTTACATTGAGCCTCTTTTTTGTGAGTGCTTTGGTGGCTCCTTTGTTGACAGATTTGCCGGATTTTGATATTTCGTTTACCGAATATACGCTGGCTGCCAACGATGAATTGGGAGATTTAATGAAAGATGAGGTGATAGAAGAAGCGGAAACCGCATTGGAGGAGGGATTGACAGCGGTTTTTGAGCAAAATGGTTATAAAACGGAGGACATCGCCATACATATTAACAGCGAAGAAGAAACGACGCAGATTACCATTGTCATTCCGCAGGATGAGCAGCAGCAAATTCCGCAAATGGAACAGCTGGTGTTGAACGAAACGGGAATTTTACCGAAAATCCTTTGTCAATCATAAGAGAAGGGGAAATTATGGAAGCAAAAAAAATGTTTGACAAGCTGTTTGCAAAAAAGTCGTTTAGCAAATGGATTTTAATTTTGGGAATAATCGGGATGGCGCTAATCTTCCTCTCATCATTTTGGCCGGAGCCGCAGACAAAGACAGAGCAAACCGCCGATGTTGCCGCCAGTGATGTGGAAACGTATACGCAACAGCTGGAAGCCAAGGTGACAAATCTGGTCTCACAGATTGATGGGGTTGGCAATTGCAGCGTCATGATTACACTGGAAAACGGGGTAGAGAACGTCTATGCCAATTCTGAGAAGAACTCAAACGACAGCACCGATGATTACAATGGCGAGGGGAACCAGAAAACGACGGAGAGAAAGGACAGTGAGCAAAATATTGTTGTTGTGGATGGGAGCGATGGGAAAGAGGCCTTGATGGTAACACAAAAAGAACCGACTGTTAAAGGAGTGGTTGTAGTATGCGACGGTGCGGATAATCCGGTAGTAGTACAGCGTGTTACAGACGCAGTGACAACGGCTTTAAATGTAAAGTCGAATCGTGTGTCCGTGGTAAAAGCGGCGGAAAATTATGTGAATTGAGGGGGAAGCAAAGTGAAAAAGTTGCATATGATTATTGGAAAGAAGCAGATTATTATTGCGTCGTTGGTTTTAATTTTAGGGGTAGCAATCTATTTGAACTGGCAGTTTGCCAGCAGCGAAGAGGCGTTGACGGTAGCGGATGTTTTGGGCTCTGGCAGCAGCAGTAGTAGTATGCAGACGACTTCTACGCCTACTTATGGAGAAGCGGAGCTGGTATCCAACAACAATGTGGGCGAGGACGACTATTTTACACAGGCACGGCTCGACAAACAACGGGCGGAAGACGAGGCGGCCGACGCGCTGTCAACGGCGCTCAACAGCGGCACACTCAGCAGTGAAGAGATGGCGAACGCAACTCAACAGTCGATGCAATTGGCACAGATGGCCTCTTATGAATCGGATATTGAAAATCAAGTCAAGGCAAAAGGCTTTGCGGATTGTGTGGCATATGTAGAAGCCGATCGTGTGAATGTCACGGTGAAGGCGGACGATTTAGACGCCTCGCAAGCGGCGCAGATTAAGGATATTATTGTAAGTACAACGGGAGTAGATCCGTCCTCTATTGTAGTCACTCCGGTAAAATAGGAATGTTTGTATGGTGATTTGGTTCCAGTTGCAAGGCTGTCTTCTCAGAAGGCGGCCTTTCTTTTATGCCGGATAGATATGATAAAAAACCTCCAGCTTAAGCTGGAGGTTTTATCAATGCCTGTTTGGCGCTATCGTTCGGATTTTGTTTTTATCCGTGATTCGTTTTATTTGCAGTGAAGGGGTATTGCAAGGGAATTTGTTGCTTACTGATTCAGGCGCTGTTCCAGTTGCTCTAATTGGTTGTGCAGTTCTTTTGGTAGACGGTCGCCGAACTTTTTGTAAAATTCGCGGATTTCCCCGGTCTCTTTTTTCCAAATATCAATATCTACATCCAGAAGATTTTCCAGGGTCTTTTCATCAATGGAAAGTCCGGCTACATTTAAATCCTCAGGCTTTGGCTGATATCCGATCGGTGTCTGCACCGCGTTTACTTCTCCTTCACAGCGTTTTAAAATCCAGAGTAGGACGCGCATGTTATCGCCGAACCCGGGCCAGATAAAGTGTCCCTGATCATCGGTGCGGAACCAGTTGACATGGAAAATTTTTGGGGCTTTTTCTCCGATCAGTTTCCCCATTTCCAGCCAATGAGCAAAATAGTCGCCCATATGATAGCCGCAAAACGGGAGCATTGCCATGGGATCTCTGCGCACCACGCCGACTTCGCCTGCGGCTGCAGCCGTTGTTTCAGACGCCATAGTGGAGCCTACGAATACGCCATGCTCCCAATCGAATGATTGGTAAACCAGCGGGGCGGTTTTGGCACGGCGGCCGCCGAATATGATTGCGGAAATCGGTACCCCTTCGGGGTTATTAAACTCAGGGCTGATAGACGGACAATTGACAGCCGGTGCGGTAAAGCGGCTGTTGGGGTGCGCGCCTTTTGTCTGCGCTGTCTTTCCGTTCCACGGTTTGCCAGTCCAATCAATCGCGTGCTCTGGCGGCTCTTGGTTGAGACCTTCCCACCAAACGGTATTGTCCTCTAAATTGTGGCATACATTGGTAAAAATGGTATTTTTTCTGGTGGATTCGAGTGCGTTCCAATTGGATTTAGCATTAGTGCCGGGGGCGACGCCAAAAAATCCGTTTTCCGGATTGATTGCGTATAGTCTGCCGTCTTTACCGGGACGAATCCAGGCGATATCGTCTCCCACTGTCCATACCTTATAGCCTTCTTTCCGGTATCCTTCCGGCGGGATTAGCATAGCAAGGTTTGTCTTTCCGCAGGCGGATGGAAATGCGGCGGTGATATAGCGCACTTCGCCTTTTGGGTTTTCGATGCCCAAAATAAGCATATGCTCTGCCATCCAGCCCTCTTGTTTTCCCTGATAGGACGCGATACGCAGGGCAAAGCATTTTTTGCCTAGAAGCACGTTGCCGCCGTAAGCGGAGTTGATTGACCAGATGGTATTATCCTCCGGGAAGTGAACAATATACCGATTTTCGGGGTCTACATCTGCTTTGGAATGTAAGCCGCGCACAAAATCATTTGAATTTTCATCGAGATTTTCAAAAGCTACTTTTCCCATCCGCGTCATAATATTCATATTTAACACAACGTAGATAGAATCGGTCAGTTCAACGCCTACCTTTGCAAGCGGCGACCCGATTGGTCCCATCGAATAGGGGATGACGTACATGGTGCGTCCTTTCATTACGCCATCATACATCGGGGTCAGTTTCTCATACATTTCCTGGGGATCACACCAATGGTTGGTAGGTCCTGCGTCCTCGGGGTTTTTGGTACAGATAAAGGTGCGGTCTTCCACCCGTGCAACATCATTGACAGCTGTTCGGTGCAGCAGGCAGCCGGGGAGCTTTTCCTCGTTGAGCGCTTCCATTTCTCCAGTCTTCAGCGCTTCCTCCCGCAGTGCGTCCAATTGCTCTTTACTGCCATCGATCCAAACAACATGATCCGGCTTACAAAGGGTAACCATTTCATCGACCCAATCGAGTACCTTTTGGTTTGTTGTTAACATAACTACTCACTCCTTAATCCAACAATAACGCATGAAAAATATTCCATAGGATATTTATTTTATCACAAATTGATTATCACTACAAGTAATAATCGTAAAAAATAATTTAAATCATTGATTGCTTGCGCTTTTTGACAGCGTGGCGGCAACAACGCCGCTCTATCTATTATGCACATTGACGCTCCGTTCTAACAATGTTTTGGCGCAATTTTTGGCGCAGCATTGTTTTTTTACAGCTCTCGTTTGATTGTTGTTGGAAAGTGGCGGCTGCATGCAGGATAAATCCTTGACGGATATGGAATGATTTCGGGGTTGTGAATTTGCTTTGTCATCAACCGATTGTATTCAAAAAGAAAGCCTTTGCGCACCGGTTGGTTTGCAAAAGGCTTTCTTTCAAGATAATTTTTGATGTTGAAAATGGATTCCTGAGTTTATCAGGAGTTGGATTTTTGCTTTGCCTGTAGATGTGCGATGGCGTCTTTGCGGGATAAATTGATGCGACCTTGATCGTCAATCTCGGTGACCATTACCAGAATCTCATCTCCCTCGTTCACTACATCTGTTACTTTATTGACTCGTTTAAAGTCTAAGCAGGAGATGTGAACGAGACCTTCCTTGCCGGGAGCGATCTCCACAAAAGCGCCAAAGTTCATAATCCGAGTTACCTTGCCGCGATAGATTGCGCCCACTTCCGGATCCATTGCAATGGTTTCGATAACTGCCTTGGCTCGGCTGACGTTTTCTTTGTCGGCACCCAGAATATAAATGTGACCATCTTCTTCAATGTCAATTTTTACATTGCATTCGGCGCAGATTTTCTGGATTACTTTTCCGCCGCTGCCGATTACATCACGGATTTTATCCACAGAGATGAGAAGCTGCTCCAGCTTGGGCGCATACGTTGAAACCTCTGCACGAGGTTCCGCTATGACCGGAAGCATGATATCGTCTAAAATTTTCAGGCGTGCTTTTTTGGTTTTTTCAAATGCTTGCGCAATAATTTCAGGAGTGAGACCGTCTGTCTTGATATCCACCTGAATAGCGGTAATACCCTTGTGTGTTCCGCCGACCTTAAAGTCCATATCGCCGAAAAAGTCTTCTAATCCTTGAATATCGGTCAAGGTCATAAAACTGCCGTCTTCTGCGGTAATAAGTCCGCATGAGATACCGGCAACCGGTGCGGTGATAGGAACGCCTGCGTCCATTAAGGCAAGAGTAGAGCCGCAGATAGAAGCCTGTGACGTCGATCCGTTTGAGGAAAGCACCTCGGAGACCACTCGAATGGCATACGGGAACTCTTCCGCTGTTGGAAGCACCGCCAGAAGCGCCCGTTCGGCAAGAGCCCCATGTCCGATTTCCCGTCTTCCGGGTCCGCGGCTTGGTCTGGTTTCTCCTACTGAATAGGACGGGAAATTATACTGATGCAGATAACGTTTATGGGTATATTCATCAATGCCGTCTAGGCGTTGTTCCTCACTGAGCGGACCAAGCGTCGCGATGGATAATACCTGTGTTTGTCCGCGGGTAAATAAGCCTGAGCCATGTACTCTTGGCAGGACGGCAACCTCCGCCGACAAAGGACGAATTTCATCCATGCCACGACCGTCTACTCTCTTTTGTTCTTTCAACAACCAATGGCGCACGATTTTTTTCTGTAAACGATATAAAGCTTCATCGATCCAGCCTTCTTGGTCCGGGTAAGAAGGATCATACGTTTCATGCATCCGGTCTATAATCGGCTGAAGCCGCTTTTCTCGTATATTCTTATCGTTGGTATCTAGGGCTACCATCACGTCCTCTTCCGCTTCGGCAAAAATACGATCGAGCAATTCCTGCGGGGGACCGCTATATTCAAAACTTTGCTTCGGCTTCCCGATTTCCTGCTGGATTTCCTTTACAAAGGAGACCATCTTTTTGATCTCCTCGTGACCTGCTAAAATGCAGCGAAGCATGGTGTCTTCATCTACTTGATTGGCACCGGCCTCGATCATAACGATTTTTTCGCTGCTGCCTGCAACGGTCAAATCCAAATCTGATTTTAACCGTTCTTCTTCGTTTGGATTCAGGATGATCTCGCCGTTTACCAGCGCGACCGAGACGCTTACCACCGGACCAGCCCACGGAATATCCGAAATAGACAATGCCACAGCGGTGCCAAGCATTGCGATGATCTCAGGGGAATGGTCGATATCGGTGGCAAGAACAGTGGCGACAACCGATACATCGTTGCGCATTTCTTTTGGGAAAAAGGGGCGAATCGGACGGTCAATCACCCGCGAGGTTAAGATAGCGTGTTCACTTGGGCGGGACTCTCTTTTTAAAAAGGAACCGGGGATTTTTCCGGCCGCATACAGTTTTTCTTCGTAGTCTACAGATAACGGAAAGAAGTCGACTCCTTCCCGTGGTTTGGCAGACATCGTTGTATGTACCATTACAACGGTATCCCCATAACGCACCCAACAGGAGCCGTTGGCAAGCTCGCTGGTTTTTCCCGTTTCTACAGTTAATGCTTCTCCTGCAAAAACTGTTTGAAATATTCGTTTTGTCAAAGGCATATTCATTCTCCATTCCACCATAATAGGTCTGTTTTGTATCAGTTTTGGAAGCTGACGAATCAGCGCAAACCGCTATAAAATAACGTCCAAAATTGCCAAAAGGCAAGCGGAAAATCCACCTGCCTTATTGGTAGCTTATTTACGAATTCCAAGTTTTGCAATAATGGCACGATAGCGTTCAATATCCTTTTTCTTAAGGTAATTCAACAGATTGCGCCGACGTCCCACCATTTTTAAAAGACCTCTTCTGGAATGATGATCGTGTTTGTGCTCCTTTAAGTGCTCAACCAGATCGTTGATCCGTTTGGTTAAAATGGCAATTTGTACTTCTGGGGAGCCGGTATCGCCTTCATGTGTAGCATTTTCCAGAATAATCTGTGTTTTTTCTTCTTTTCTCATCATAATCATACACCTCTTTTTTAATTTGCAGACGGCGTCGTAAGGGGTTCTGGCGCTCCGGAAACCGGCAAACGCCCCAAACCACGCGCGCAGCATTGACACAAGATATTTTTATTATACCATGGGTTTCTATGGTTGTAAAGTATTTTTTTAATGACAAACTGTTAAAATGCAGCTGGATGATTGTTACGGAGATAAATCCGAAAGGGGCGTTAGACGGAAGGGAGATCGGTTGTTTTTGGCATTGTGATCATTGGTCAATCGGA
>CAKRVU010000049.1 GCA_934408835.1 uncultured Oscillospiraceae bacterium
TCCTTTGTCTTATTGTGTTCTGATTCTTATGGATTGTTTGCGGCAATCCGGTTCCGTTGCCGCGCCATTTCATACATCAAAATGCCACCGGCAACCGAAGCGTTTAACGAGTTGATCTGTCCCAGCATGGGAAGCGACAAAATCTGATCGCATGTTTCGCGCACCAGCCGGCTGAGTCCTTTCCCCTCTGCGCCCACAACCAAGGCTGTACCGCCGGTAAAAGAAGCCGTACACCAGCAGTCACCGTTCATATCCGCTCCGTAGACCCAAATGCCTTGAGCCTTCAGCCGTTCAATCACCGCGGTCAAATTTGCAACGCGCGCCACCCGCAGACAACTCACCGCACCCGCAGAGGTCTTAGAAACCACCGGCGTCAAGGACGCGCTGCGACGTTTCGGAATGATCAATCCGTCTATTCCGGCAGCTTCCGCCGTGCGGATTAACGCGCCCAGGTTGTGCGGATCCTCAATTCCGTCCGCCAGCAACAAAAACGGCGGCGTTCCCTTTTGTTTTGAAACGTTGAGGATATCCTCTACATCAACATAAGGCGCAGCCGCCAAAAATGCAACAACCCCCTGATGTTTTGTTCCAAAGGAATCCAGCTTTTGGGGGGCAACCTGCTTGACAACAACGCCGCGAGCGTCCGCCATAGCGCGCAGCCGCTCCAAACCGCGAGCATTCCTGCTAATCCAGATCTGATCGACGGCGAGTCCGGCTTCGAGCGCCTCTGCCGCTGCGTTCCGCCCCAGAAGCAGTTTGTTTTCCTCACGATATTCCATAGTTCCACTTCTCCTGCCGTTCTTTTTGACCGGTGTTTCCCTGTTGCCCGCCAACGGAATTTTGGCTTTTGCCTGCAACGTCACCCGTCAAAAAGGCCTTTATTCTTTCAGTATATCACACTTTGGTGGCTTTTTCACCCCTATTTTTCGGATGTTTGTGAATTTTTTTTACAACAACAAAAAGACGCCAATCGTCAAGAGACAACCGGCTGCAAACATTCCAATCGTCACTGCCAGTTTCTGAAACATTACGCCCTTGCTTTTTTTAGAAAGAACAGCAGCCTTCAAATATTCCTCCGCGGCAAGGGAAAGCTGTCGCGACGATTCCTCCTGGCAGTCCGGACGGACAAACAAAACGGCTTTTTCAAAATAGGCGTTCGGATCCCCTTTGACCTCAATGACTCTTTTATGAACACCTTTTAACATGGAAATTCCTCCGCACAATCCTCATTTTCCCTCTCATTATGGGCATTTGCAAGACCTTTATACAAATTGTAATGAAACTGATCTCTTTTTTCTGTTGAAAAGGCGGTTGAAAATGTGAAAAGTTCAACCAACGATGTTGAAAACACGGTTGAAAGTGTTGGAAACCTGATTGTTACGCCATGCTTTTAATCCCTCCATTGTTGAAAAGAACAGGGATACTATTTGTATATGCAAAACGGTGCATACTGCAAACATCGCTTTTTCTCCCTATTATTACTGGTTTCTTCTGATTTCAACATCGATCGAGGTCGGATTTTTACCCCAAAAATATGCATTGCCGTTTTCCTCTTTCAACCGCTGCTTCCTTTTATCGTCCGTCAGCACCGATTTCTTCCATCGCTTCATGGATTCCTTCCCGTATCACCCGGATAATCCTCTCCACATCTTCTTCGTTTAAAGGCTGCCCTTCGTAGAACAGATACTCTTTCTTTCGGAGCATTTCCGAAACGAGTTCTGCAATTTCCTCCACATTTTGCGTTCTGGCGTCCTCTTCGTCTCCGATTAAATATCCCGCCGTAACATCAAAAAAGTTCGCTACTTTCAACAGCATTTGACTGTCCGGCTCCCGTCTCCCCTGCTCGTACATTCCGATACTGCTGGCCGAAACTCCTAAGCTTTTACTCAATTCCGTTTGCGTCATATTTCTCTCTTTTCTTAATAACCGCAGCTTTTCAGCAAACATGATCCATCAACTCCCTTTCGTTTCTTTCTGAATTGAATGATTATAGTATACCACAATATGTGTGAACTGACAAGACATTTTTGGTACATTTTTTTGCAACCGCTTGACAGCATGATTGGTTGTGTGTTATTGTTATTACAACTTACACGTACTGTGTGATTATCCGTTCGAACAGCTTTATGCAACACTGTTGCTTTTACCGCGTCTGTCTGCGTCCGGAACCGGTATCTGCAACCGTTGAAACGCGAGCGAATAAAGACTGACATCAGGTAAAGGAGAAGCTATGAAAAAACTATCGTATGACATTCTCAGCTTGAAGGAACAATTGTTCTTATCAAAATGGGAAGAAGCATCGGACAACAGCCGAGAATTGGAACAACTCAAACGAAGTCTGACAGAAATCATACAAAACGAATTGACTCCGCGGCAACGGGAAATCATCGACCTATACTACTATCATAATTTAAACACCGTTGAAATTGCAAAACTTTTACATATTCACAAATCCAGCGTAAGCCGGACCAGGCGTCTCGCCATGAAAACCATAAAACGCTTTCTTCAATACTCTTTCCATTAAAGGCAAAACCCGTATTAACTCTTCTCTCGGTATTTCTCAACAGCAGCAAGAATTCGCTCGGAATCTATCGGAAGCTCCACACGGTACTGTGGCTTTTTCCATTCCTTACGCAATCCGCTTTTGAGCAAAACATCCCCTTCGCTGACCGGAAAATAAAGCTCAAGTTTTCGCTCTGTAAAAACGGTCAGCGTATAAATAGGAACCTTATAAATCTTCTCCGTGCTCAATACCCATCTTAAATCTTCCTGTATCGCGCGGTTTTTATCAATCAAATTGGGTATGTAATCCTTGTTCGGGCCGTTCACATGCAACCACTTTGCGTCGTTCGGACCGGCATAAATCTGTCCTTTTTCACCGCGTACAGAGAGCGCCAGCAATCCAAATGGCGCAATGATCAGAAAATCAATGAAGGCTGTCCGCTTTTTGGTGCGCAAGGACACACCCTTTAGCACCGTCCAACGCCGAAAAAGCGCCATCCGTTTTATCTTTCTTCCCATAACGCGACAGGCTTTTCGAGCGTCCTGTTTCTCTACCAGCCGCCCCTGTTTCTTCGCTTGATTTCTCAGATAAACCAATGTAATCAATAAGACAATCAATCCAACTACAATAAATGTGATAATCTTGGTCGTCAATGTAATCCCTCAACTTCCATCCGTCATTATTTTTTTGCAGCAATGCTCCCGCTTTGTTTTACCACTCCTAACAGCCGCAAGGAGCCTTGATTTTTTTAAAAACAGCGGCGAAATGAACCTAGCTGCGCAAATTATTTTTCTATTATAACACAACTGAACCGGAATTGCAAAGCACCGCTTTTTATCGGGACATACAAAAGAACTCCAATCAAAAAAAGACGAAGAGCCTCTCCGTACCCCGAACGTTCGCAGTCGCGCGAACGTCGGCAGAGGGCAGCTCCCCGTCTTAAACCATGTAATTAAAATAACAACCGATTGTCAAGTCCGGTGTGAGGCACCGACAATAGAATGAAAAACAGCCGTATCCGCATGCAAAATTCCGGCGTTGTAAGGCAATCGAAAACAACGTTGCCTTTTGACAACTCCCGCGGCGCGCCGCGTCTGTCCATCCCCGATTCGTAGGAATATTAAAAAGAACCCACCCCCGCGGTATCGAGTCTTTCTAACAATTCTCCGGCAACTGCGTCAAACGCCTCTTTTTTTTCTGCGTCCTCATAAATTTCGCAAATCTGGCGGTGAAAGTCTGAAGCCTGACGCATGCAACCGGTCGCCTGCGCCAGCATATCAGCCGCGGCCTTCCGGTTGAACTTCAAACGCTCTTTCTTCTCATCGAGTTGATCCAAATTCATAAACCGTGTGCAGTGAATCCGCCGATAAGGCGTCAGCTGTGGCTTCAACAGCTTGTTTTCGGTGACAAACCCGATGGAAGCCTGCGGAAAAAGGATATGGTCAATCTTTTCAAACGGTTGCAGCGGACAATAACAGGTAAAGATTTCCTCACCGGCCTCAAGGGCAACGGCACGCAATGCGGCCATAAGGATCCTGGACGCGCATCCAAACTCATCGTGAACCAGATAAATCCTCTGACATAATCGCTCTACCGTCTCCCAACAGGTGGTAACTCCGTTCGGAGTAACCGCTCCCAAAAAACGCCGGTGCTCTATCCCACGCCGCGAGCCTTTGTGATGGGCAAACTCCTGGTGAGAAATCCGACGCACCATATGGGCAATTTTTTCGGTATTCGTCATTTCCAGGGCAATTAAAAAATTATCCTTTAAAAAAGCGCGCGTTCCCTGAAGATAATTACCACAGCGTCCAAAACTGTCCTCCTGCGCCGTTGTTAATGCGGCAATTCGTTCCCGGTAAAAGGAAAGCGGCTTGGTATCATAACAGTGATTAACAGAAATCTCGGTTTCATACGCGAGCGGATACTTGGGATTCCAAGTATGAGGCTCCTGAGAACTCAGCAGCGATAGCCCCGAATCATGGAAATATAATCCATCTAAATGTCCGGGGTGACAGCCGCAGCGAAACCGCTCCACAAAACCGTCTTTTTGACGATATTCCTCTGCAACCGATAACAGATTTGCTTTTCCTCGTCCGGATGGTCCCGTCAGCAACAAGCTGATCAGCGGCGGCTTGGTCATCTCAGAAAAGAGCGACGTATATCCCGCCTGCGAACGGCTTCCCAGAAAAAAATCAACAGTTGCATCCATAGAATTCCTCCTTTCTTTCTTGATATCCTATGCCTTTTTCAAAAAAATGGTGAACTTTGGATTGATTTTTGACCAATTTCGTATTATAATAATGATGTAAATGTTTGCTCAGGCGATCTTCTAACACTTAGACCCTGTTGGAAACAGCTTCTTTGAGAAGAGGGTTAAAACTGTAACTCCTCTGCTCAAATAGAAAGCTACCGCCCGCCGCACCCCGTTCTTGGTACCGCACCTCAGCTCCAGCCAACCTCTTGCATGGCGGCGGGAATTTTCATCGTTCAGATCAAAATAATTGAAAGAAGTGATATTGATGTCGAAACCGTTTATCGTAGAAACCTCCGCACGCCATGTACATATCAATCAGGAAGCGCTCTCCATCCTCTTTGGAGCGGACGCCGCACTGACAAAAAAGAAGGATCTTTCCCAGCCGGGTCAGTTTGCCTGTGTGGAACGGGTGGATATTGTAGGTCCTAAAAACACGCTCAAAAATGTCTCAATTCTGGGTCCGGAACGTCCGGCGGTGCAGGTTGAAATCTCTGCAACCGACGCACGCGCGCTGGGTCTGCCCGCCGTAGTGCGCGAATCAGGCGACCTTGCCGGAACGCCGGGCTGCACCATAGTGGGTCCTAAGGGAACGCTGGAAATCAAAGAAGGCGTCATTGTTGCCAAACGTCATATCCATGTCACCCCCGAGGACGCGTCGGAAATGCGTCTAACCGATAAGCAGCTTGTACAGGTCAAAATTGATTCCAGAGAGCGCCCGCTGATATTTGGTAACGTTGTTGTCCGCGTCTCCCCCTCTTATGCTCTTGCCATGCACATCGACACGGATGAATCGAATGCCGCCGGCTGTGCCGGACAGATTTTTGGTGAAATCGTTGCCTCAGAATAAACTGTCTGCATGTTTCCCCACATTTCTTTCTCATCTTTGTAGTATAATAGAAACAAGGGTCCGAATTTTTAAATTCAGGATAAGGAGGAACGTATTTGGAACCATCAAAGTTTTTCACATATAAAGGGCGTCCACTGGTGCGCAAGGGCAATCAAATCTACTATGGCGAAATGTCAGAAAAAGTGGTAGTCCTTCTTTCCATTCAAACGGAAAAAACGCTGGAAGACCTCAGCCTAGCGGATCAAATTCAGATTCAGCTGATCTCCACCGACCCCAAAACAGCACCACAGGATTTAGTCATCAAACATGCAACTCGTAAGGGGATGTTTGACGCGCTTGACCTGGCCAATATCTGGCTGGAACGTTATTAAATGAACGGTCGCGCTCACAAACATCTTCCAGAAAAAAACAGTCGCACCGGTGTTTTCTGTCACCGGTACGGCTGTTTTTTCTTTCTGTCATCGTCCTCAAAACGCGTCCGCGCAGCGGAAGACCGCTTCTGTAAGGTAAGCAATCGATCCGGTTTTTATCTGAACACAGCGCCGGGCTACATTGACCACTGCGCAATCAGCTCCCGCAATTGACGTTCAAATTTCGCAAGGTCTTTGTTGGGCATTCCCTGACTGTTGCGAATCACATTCTGAAGTCGTTGTCCGGTCAGTTCCAGTCGGCTGTATACAGAAGAAGCGTCCCCTCCGGTTCTCCTTCCCGTGCGCAGTCTGGCAGCGGCGACACCCGGCGAAATCACCTGATTCCCAATCAAATCAAAGCTCATTTCATAATCAGGCGCCATCGCGTTTTGACCCCTCAAAATCAATTCGCGGGTCAAAGATTCAGCCGCAGCCTCCTCACCGTGCACCACAAACACCTGCTTCGGCTTCTGGGAAAACGCGTCCGCCCAACGGAGTAGCCCATCCCGATCGGCATGGGAACTCATCCCTTTAAAATTATAAATCTGTGCGCGAACGGCAACCTCCTCTCCAAACAGCTTAACATGCGCAGGGCGCTCCAGTAAAATCCGTCCCAACGTTCCTTTTGCCTGATAGCCCACCAAAACGACCGAGGATTCCGGTCGCCAAAGATGATGCTTCAGATGATGCCGAATTCTCCCGGCGTCGCACATTCCACTAGCAGAAAGAATCACCTTCGGATTGGGATTGGTATTTAACGCTATCGATTCTTCTAAGCTTTTGCAAAGGGTCAAATGGTCAAACGAGATGGGATCAAATCCATTTTTGAGCAGTTCAACAGTCTCCTCATCGGCGTATCCATGTAAGTCGCCATCGTATACCTTTGTGGCCGCCTCTGCCAACGGACTATCCAGATAAACCGGAAACATGGGCACACTTTGTACAAGAGTTTGTTCCTTCATTTCGCGGATATGATATAAAAGCTCCTGCGCACGTCCCACAGCGAAGGTCGGAATGATCACATCGCCGCCCCGTGCAAAGGTCTCATCAAAAATATTGGCAAGCTCAAACGCTAAATCTCCCGTTTTATGATGAATCCGATTGCCGTACGTTGACTCCATCACCACATAATCTGCGTCAGTCAAATAAACGGGATCGCAAATAATAGGATGGTTGTAGTTCCCGATATCGCCTGAAAAAACGATACGACGGGAAACGCCCTCCTCCATCGCGTCAACAGTGATAGAAGCGGAGCCTAACAGGTGTCCCGCGTCGGTAAAACGGGCGGAGACCCCCTCGCAAATTTCCACCGGCTCTTCGTAGTTCACTGGATGCAGAAGCCGTATCGCGTCCAACGCGTCCTTCGCGGTATAAAGAGGCTGTTCCGACGGTTTGGCAGCGCGCTTGTTTTTTTGGCTCTTCCACTTTGCGTCCGATTCTTGAATATGTGCGCTGTCAAGAAGCATAATTCGCAACAGTTCGCAGGTCTTTCCGGTAGCAAAAATCGGGCCTGTATAACCGCTTTTCACCAAAAGAGGCAGCCGCCCGGAATGATCAATATGCGCATGGGTGACGCATACCGCCTCAATCTGGGCAACCGAAAAGGGCAGCCGATTGTCCTCTTTTTCTTCTACCCCCTGCGCAAGACCGCAGTCCACCAAAATCTGTTTCCCCGAAACGGTCAGACAATGGCAACTTCCGGTGACCTCTTTATCTGCGCCGTAAAATGTCAATTTCATAAAACACACCTCATTTTCAAACTCAAATCGGCAACCACAATCTGTCCCTTCTTTTTTGCGCTTCCGATCAGATGTAAGCCGTTTCTCTCTGAATATGATATCATACTGAAATAAAAGAATCAATAGGAGCCCCGTTTTTTTGTATTCATTTCCCAAAGCGTTTTTGTAAGACATGTTATGTTTATCAAATATTCAAAACAACGTCAAACGTTTGATCGAAACACGTTTTATAATAAAAATATGATGATCATTTGTTGTCAGAAAGAGGATTGCTGATGAAAGAAAGATTACAGCGAATCAAAAGGGGATTTCTATTCCTGTTTTTCGCACTGAGCTTAGGGGG
>CAKRVU010000050.1 GCA_934408835.1 uncultured Oscillospiraceae bacterium
GCGCCGAATCTAACTGTAACAGAAAATTTAGAGTTAATGTGTGGTGTCCACAATTTTGGAAGAGAAAAACGAAGACAAAAAATAATGGAGCTTTCTAAACAGTTTGATTTGACGCAGATACTCGGAAAAAGGGCGGGAAAACTGTCAGGCGGTTGGCAGCGCAGGCTAAGTATTGCGATGGCGCTTATCAGCGAACCAAACATTTTGTTTCTTGACGAGCCGACTTTGGGTCTGGATGTGCTTGCCAGAAGTGATTTGTGGGATGTAATCCGTTCCCTCAAAGGTAAGGTCACTATCATATTGACGACTCATTATATGGAAGAAGCGGAAGCTCTTTCTGACCGGATCGGCATTATGAAGGACGGAAAAATTCTTGCGCTCGGAACAGCAGCTCAGCTGAAAGAAAAATCAGGTACAGATAAATTTGAGGACGCGTTTATCGCCATTGTCAAGGGGGCAGTCAAATGAAATTACTGACTTTTTCGCAAAGAACAGCAAAAGAAATTTTGCGCGACCCATTGAATTTAGGATTCGGGCTGGGTTTTCCACTTGTTTTAATCGTTCTACTTTCTGCGATACAAGCAAATATACCGGTCGGTTTGTTTGAAATTCAAACTCTTACACCTGGTATTACAGTATTCGGACTTTCTTTTATGACGCTGTTCGCTGCCACCTTGATTGCAAAGGATAGAGAAAGCGCTTTGTTGCAAAGACTTTATACCACTCCGCTTACGGCGGTCGACTTTATTTTTGGGTATGCTCTTCCTGTTTTACCAATCGCAGTAGCTCAAAGTTTGGTTTGTTATCTTGTGGCGATCCTACTTGGTTTACCGATTACGATAACAATTATCTATGCAGTGTTGTTTATCATTCCGGTCTCTTTGTTTTTTATTGCTTTGGGTTTGCTTTGCGGCAGTATTTTGAGTGTAAAGCAGGTAGGTGGTATTTGCGGAGCGCTGCTTACGAATCTGACTGCGTGGCTGTCTGGCGTGTGGTTTGATCTTAGTCTGTTGGGCGACACTTGGAAAAAGGTGGCAAATTTGTTGCCTTTTGTCCATGCGGTAGAATTGGAAAAAGCCGTCTTAAATGGGAATTATGGAGATATATTCCCTCATATTTATTGGGTGCTCGGTTATACGGCGATTGCCGTTCTCTTTGCGGTATTATTTTTCTTGCGACAGATAAAGAAACAGTAAAAAAATATAAATATTTGTATTTTTGTTTGCGTTGGGGACGGAAAAGAATCTGATTTTTTCAAATTATTCCAATGATATCGCTCTGCAAATATCTGAATCATATGAGGTGTTTTCAGTCTGAATCCGTTGTATGACCTTTTTAAATCATAAATTTTAAGTCTTTGATCCATCTGGCTCCTTTCGGCTTTTTAGAGCAATTTACAGTTTTTTCTTTGATTCATACCAAAAAGAGGCTTGATAGGATTTGACATAATCAATATTTTATTGTATATTAAAGAGAACAGTATAATAATAGTAAGCAAATTTAGGAGGCTTATCATTATGACGAATATTTATTATCAAAGCGATTGCGAATTGTCAATGCTTCAGGGAAAACGAATTGCAATCATTGGATATGGAAGCCAAGGGCATGCCCACGCATTAAATCTAAAAGAGAGCGGTATGGAGGTCGCCGTCGGTTTATATGAAGGAAGCGCCTCTAGGGAAACGGCACAAAACGCGGGGTTGACAGTTATGACAACTTCTGAGGCTGCGCAGTGGGCGGATATCATTATGATGCTTGTTCCTGATGAAAAGCAGGCGGATATGTATCAAAATGAGATAGCGCCTTATTTGGTTGAGGGTAACACCCTTGCTTTTGCACATGGTTTTAACATTCACTTTCAGCAAATTCAACCGCCAAATGGCATCGATGTGATCATGGTTGCTCCAAAAGGACCGGGACATACTGTTCGTTCGGAATATCTGCAAGGGCGTGGAGTTCCATGCCTGATTGCGGTATTCCAAGATGCCTCTGGACGTGCAAAAGATGTTGCGCTCGCTTATGCTGCCGGAATCGGAGGGGCTCGCGCTGGCGTATTGGAAACTACCTTCCGTTCTGAGACTGAAACGGACTTGTTCGGTGAACAGGCAGTACTATGCGGCGGCGTTTGCGCTTTGATGACAGCCGGTTATGAAGTGCTAACAGAGGCGGGATATGACCCGGAGAATGCCTATTTTGAATGTATTCATGAAATGAAGTTGATTGTGGATTTAATCTACCATGGTGGATTTTCCGAAATGCGCCGCTCTATTTCAGATACTGCGGAATTTGGCGATTATGAAATTGGCAAAAGAATTATCACAGATGATGTGAAACAGGAAATGAAGCGTGTTTTATCTGAAATCCAAGATGGCACTTTTGCAAGAAATTGGATTACAGAAAACAAGGTAGGGCGCCCGCATTTTTCCGCAGAACGCCGACTGCATGCAGAGCATCCGCTTGAAAAAGTAGGAAAAGAGCTTCGCAAAATGTATTCTTGGAATGAAGAATAAGCCTCAAAAACAGGGGGCGATAGCAGCAAATCGCTTTTGCTGTCTACTTTTTTGAAATGATGATGTGGAGGTAGCAATATGTGGAATCCGCAAGGGAACACAGTAGGTGGAAATTTAAATATTTCAGTTGGCGTCATACAGGAAATCGTTCGCGAAGCGGTTTTGGAAATAGAGGGAATTGCCAGTCTTGCCCCTCTTCCGATGAATTGGAAGGAATATCTGTTACGGGCTAAAAAATCAGATTCTATTCGAATTGATATGCATATAGATACTGTTGCCGTGGCAGTGGGAATTTACGTTGACGCAGGCGTTCCGGTTCAAAAGCTTGCAAGAACCGTTCAACAGCAAGTGAAGAATTCGGTTCAGGAAATGACAGGTCTTGCTGTTTCTAAGGTGTGCGTCTATGTTGCGGCGATGTCTGACCAAGAAAAAGGTAATCGGCAAGGAGACGTTAATGAATAGAAGACAAGCCAGAGAGAATGCGTTTGCAATTATATTTGAAACATTATTTTCTGATGAAAAATGGAAGGATTTGGTAGATTTTGCAGAGGAATTGAAACTCCTTTCTTTTGACTCCTATGCAGAGCAGTTGATCAGGGGCACAGTGACTATGCGGACCATTTTGGATACGAAAATCACACCCTATTTGCGAAAATGGGAGCTTTGTCGCATTCCGAGAGCCTCTCTTGCCATATTGGAAATGGCATTTTATGAAATTTTATATATGGATGAAATAGACCCGCCTGTAACGATCAATGAGGCGGTCGAGCTTGCCAAAAAATATGCGACGCCGGAGGACGCTTCCTTTATTAACGGGGTATTAGGCAGTCTGGTGAGGGAGCAATCGCTTTGAGAACTTTGGGAATTGATACCAGCAATTACACCTGTTCCGTAGCAGTCTACGATGACGAATCCGAAACAATTACAATGAAAAAACAATTACTTTCCATACCGAAGGGAACGGTAGGACTACGACAATCGCAGGCAGTTTTTGAACAAGTTCGGTTGTTAGGACAGCAAATGACGGCTCTTTTTCAGGAAATTTCCGGTCCAATAGACGCTGTTGGAGCGTCCGTTCGTCCACGTACTGTCGAAGGATCTTATATGCCCTGCTTTTTAGTGGGAAAGATGGCAGCTGAAGTGCTTTCAGCTGTGATCGCATGTCCTATGACTTCTTTTTCCCATCAACAGGGGCATTTGGCAGCGGCGCTATATTCTGCCGGAAAACTGGATTGGTTGTTTGGGGAAACCCATACTTTTTATGCGTTTCATCTTTCCGGAGGAACTACTGAATGTTTACGTGTGACTGCTGGAAATGGAAATATTTTGGAAATAGAGCGGCTTGGAAGTTCTCTTGATTTGCATGTCGGACAAGTAATCGACCGAGTTGGTCAAAAACTGGGGCTTCCCTTTCCGGCTGGACCGGAATTAGAGAAATTAGCTGAAACATGTTCACAAGAGGCGTTACGCGCATTTCATATGGTGATTCCAAACAAGGGGTGCGACTGCTGCCTTTCTGGATTAGAGAATCTTTGCGAAAAACAACTGCTGAACGGAAAACCGCCGGAAGAAATTGCCCGATTTTGTTTTGATTATATCTGTCGAAGTATTGAAAGTATGCTGCAAAATGTCTTTGCGATTTATGGCAAACAACCGGTGTTATTTGCAGGCGGCGTTAGTGGAAATAAGTTTTTACAGGAGTATTTGAAAGAAAGGTACGACAGCGTGTTTGCAAAGCCGGAGTTTTCATCCGATAATGCTGCAGGAATTGCTGTTTTAACGTGCTTGGGGGAACGGAATGCGTCATTATAGCGTATCGGACGTCAATCGTTTTTTGAAACAAATTGTGGCGGCAGAAGAATTATTGTATTCCATCCGTGTAGAGGGCGAGATTTCCAATTTTGTACATCATCGTTCCGGTCACATTTATTTTACGCTGAAGGATTCTTCCTCTTCTATTCGATGTGTGATCTTTAAAACGCATGCCGCTCAACTTGTTATGGTTCCTGAAAACGGGATGAAGGTGATCGTACAGGGAGATATCCAAGTGTTTGAACGGGATGGAGTGTATCAGCTGTATGGGCGGAAGATACAAAAACAGGGGGTGGGTGAGGCAACGGAAGCGTTACTCGCCCTTGCTGGACGTCTGGAAATGGAGGGGATTTTTTCTTTGCAACGCAAACGAGAGATTCCTCGTTTCCCGAAGTCAATTGGAGTGATTACAGGAGAAAAAACGGCGGCATTACAAGATATTATCCATGTGATATCGAGGCGTTATCCAGTTGCTGAGCTGTGGGTTTATCCGGCTGTTGTGCAAGGTGCCAAAGCGGTGCCCTCTTTATGCAAGGCGTTAGAGTTGGCGTCAAAAAAACCTCCGGAACTTTTGATTATCGGAAGAGGCGGCGGTTCCAAAGAAGATCTCGCAGCTTTTCAGGCGGAAGAAGTAGTTCGTGCAATTGCTTCCTTCCCGACGCCGGTCATTGCGGCAATCGGACATGAAATTGATACAACACTTTCCGATTTGGCCGCAGATCTTCGTGCGCCGACTCCTTCGGCCGCAGCAGAGATGGCGACTCCCGATCGACAACAGGTAAAGGAAAATATTGATCATTTGCGGTGTGTATTGTACCGTCAACTGAGTGAACGAATCCATCGGTATAACATACAATGGAAGGCTCTTGAACAGCGCCGACACAGATCAGTTCCGGCGGAAACGCTGGGCGCTTACCGCGAACGCCTTTGCTTTTTGGATTGGCGGTTATCGCAACAAATGAAAAGCAAATGGTCGAACGCTTCCGCAGAATTTTCTCACAAGGTGGAATTGCTTACCTCTGCCAGTCCAATGAAAATTTTGAAACGAGGCTATGCCATCGCCTATACAGAAGACAATGCGCCGATTATTTCTGCCCAGCAGCTGCAAACGGGAAGCGCCTTTTCCCTCCGTTTCAACGATGGGGAAATCACAGCGACTGTAATTAAAAATGATAATTAATTGGAGAAATGAATATGCCGGAATCAAAAAAGAAAGAGAAGCCGGAGACCTTATCCTATGAGCAGGCGATGGCTGAGTTAGAAAAACTCGTTGCAAAGCTGGAAAACGGAAATCTAACTTTAGAAGAAAGCTTGCAGCTTTATGAAAAAGGGGTGCACCTTTCTGCTATCTGCCATAGAACGCTGGAAGAAGCGGAGCTTAGGATAAAAACCATCCAGAATGACAAGGAGACGGAAGATGAATTTTGAGGAACAGTTGAAGTATTTTACACAGCTTGTTGACCAAGAACTGAAGGAGATCTTCAGACCTTCTGAGTTTTTATATCATAAAGTGGAAGACGCCATGTGGTATAGCATTCAGGCGGGTGGAAAACGATTGCGTCCGATTTTAACTCTTTCAGTTTGTCAAATGCTTCAGGGAGATCAGAGAGTGGCGCTGCCGTTTGCCTGTGCAGTGGAAACCATTCATACCAGTTCGTTGATTCACGACGACTTACCTTGTATGGACGATGATGATTTACGCCGTGGAAAACCTTCTTGTCATATAGCGTTTGGGGAGGATGTTGCCCTTTTGGCGGGCGACGGCTTGTTGCTTCGAGCATTTGAAATTTTATCTGGTGCAATTTCCAGTGGAGCAACGCCACAAATGGTGGCGGAAGGCGTTCGCATTCTTTCTACGCTTGCAGGACCTGACGGAATGGTAGGCGGTCAAATGATTGATCTTTCCTGTCAGGGGACATCAATAGACGAAACCACGCTCGAACAAATGCACTGCCTCAAAACAGGCGCTTTGATTCAAGCTGCATGTCAGCTGGGCGGTGCGGCTGCCGGAGCGGATCCAAAAACGCAGCAGCATTTAAAACAATATGCGCAAGCATTGGGTCTGGCGTTTCAAATTTGCGATGATTTACTTGATGTGGAGGGGGACGAGACTCTGCTTGGAAAACCGATTGGAAGCGACGCGCAACAGCAGAAGACGACCTATGTCACATTGCACGGAGTCTGCCAAGCCAAAGAACTTGCCTATATCCGAACACAACAAGCGGAACAGGAACTAAATTATTTGGAACAATTATCGTTGGATGTGTCGTTTTTAAGAGATTTGACTCGGTTTTTGTTGCAACGGGATCATTGAGGATAAAGAAAGAAGGAAAACAGGATGAGTGAGATCACGTCATTTTCAATTCCTTACAACTATGTTCTTTGCTGCTCCTTGGTTGCTTGGGCGTGCGCGCAATTGGGAAAAGTTCTGTTGAACTGGATTATGACCGGCAGATTTGATCGAGAACGTTTGTTTGGCGCGGGTGGTATGCCGAGTGCACATTCCGCAATGGTCTGTTCGCTAACGATCGCAGTTGGAAAAACAGCCGGTGTTTCATCATTGGAGTTTGCCATTTCTTTCATCGTGGCTGCTATTGTAATGTACGACGCAATTGGTGTACGCCGTTCGTCCGGCGAACAGGCAAAACTTTTGAATCGAGTAGTAGAGACATTGGATTTACCGGAATTAAAACAAGTAGAAATCAAAAAGAAAATACGTATGTTTAGTCGAACAAGTGACGCCTTTGAGGATTCGGAAGAAGAAGACGAAGAAGTGAAAAAATTAAAAGAAAAGCTAGGACATACTCCTCTGGAGGTGCTTGGAGGCGCCGTTTTGGGGATTATTATTGCATTGTTGATACCGGTTGCTTGAAGATAAACGCGGGGAATTTTGAGGAAATCAGTATGAAAAAATCAAATTTATTGAGCAAAATACAGTCTCCCATGGATATCAAGGCTCTTTCAGATTCTGAGTTGGAAACGCTTTGTCAGGAATTGCGAACCAAGATTATCGAAACGGTATCAGTCACCGGCGGACATCTATCATCTAATTTGGGAGTCGTTGAGTTGACGGTTATATTACATAAAATGTTCGATTCCCCGAATGATAAAATTGTTTGGGATGTTGGACATCAGTGCTATGCACATAAATTGCTGACAGGGCGCAAAGACCGTTTTGATACGCTCAGGCAAGAAGATGGAATTGCCGGGTTCCCTCGTCCGTGGGAGAGCGAACATGATCCTGTCGTGTCTGGACATGCTTCCACCTCTCTTTCGACAGCCTGCGGACTGGCTCGTGCGGAATTGCTCAAAGGAACAGGAAACCTTGTGATTGCAGTGATCGGGGATGGCGCCTTGACTGGCGGTATGGCATATGAGGCGCTCAATAATGCGACCGGACTATCCAATTTGATTATTGTTTTAAATTATAATGAAATGTCCATATCTAAAACGGTAGGCGGATTTGCACGGTATCTTTCTAATATGCGTACCCACCCAACCTATCTTTCTACCCGAAAGCGCCTCGACTCCATTTTAAAACATACGCCCGTTGTGGGGAATCCGATACAAAGCGCCTTGAA
>CAKRVU010000051.1 GCA_934408835.1 uncultured Oscillospiraceae bacterium
TCCGTCCGATGTCTCATGGAAGAGCCTATCATATTTACAAAAGGACATCGCACGTTACTTTAGTAGTAAAGGATAAGGATTAAGCGGAAAAAAGGAGGTATCGAAATGGGTCAAAAGGTTAACCCGCACGGCTTGCGGGTGGGAATCATCAAAGATTGGGATTCTCGCTGGTTTGCCGGAAAGAGCGCATTTGGCGATATTCTGGTAGAAGATTACAAATTGCGCAAATTCATCAAAGAGTATCTTTATGCGGCCGGCATTTCTAACATTGAAATTGAACGGGACGCTGTAAGGATTAAGCTGCACATTCATTGCGCGAAGCCGGGTCTGGTCATCGGCAAAGGCGGCGCAGAAATTGAGAAATTAAAGGCCAAAATAGAGAAAATGTTGGGTAGGCCGGTGAACATCAATATTATTGAGGTGCGCAATCCCGACATGAACGCACAGTTGGTTGCGGAGAATATAGCGTCACAGCTGGAACGTCGTATTTCCTTCCGTCGCGCTATGAAACAGTCGATTGGCAGAACCATGAAACTTGGTGCAAAGGGAATTAAGATTCGCGTGTCCGGTCGTTTGGGCGGCGCAGAAATCGCCCGGAACGAGAGCTATCACGAGGGTACCATTCCTCTGCAAACCTTGCGTGCAGACATCGACTATGGTTTTGCTGAAGCCAATACTACTTATGGTAAAATCGGCGTAAAGGTATGGATTTATAAAGGCGAAGTATTGGGCGGCGTCATTCCTCGTCAGCAGGAAGAGCCTCGCAAACGCCCGGCCAATCGCCGTAAGCCTCGCCGGGAAGGAGGGAAGCGCTGATGTTATTGCCAAAACGTGTAAAATATCGTCGTGTACATCGTGGTCGTTTGAAAGGAAAAGCGACTCGCGGTACAACTGTAACCTATGGTGATTACGGTTTACAGGCACTTGAAGCGGCGTGGATTACCTCTAACCAGATCGAGGCGGCTCGTATCGCCATGACGCGTTACATCAAGCGTGGCGGACAGGTCTGGATCAAAATTTTCCCGGACAAACCAATTACAGAGAAGCCGGCCGAAACCCGAATGGGCTCCGGTAAAGGATCGCCTGAATATTGGGTGGCCGTCGTCAAGCCGGGCAGGGTGATGTTTGAAATCGCCGGCGTTCCCGAAGAGACCGCCCGCGAAGCAATGCGCCTTGCAATGCACAAGCTTCCAATCAAATGCAAATTTATAAAGAAGCAGAATGAAACGGATGGTGAGCAGTCATGAAGGCAGTTGAGCTTAGAAAAAGCAGCGTCGAAGAGCTTAGCGCAAAGCTGGTTGAGCTGAAAGCCGAGCTGTTTAACTTGCGTTTTCAGCTTGCTGTGAATCAGCTGGAGAACCCCATGCGGATCAAAGCGGTGAAAAAGGATATTGCGCGAATCAAGACAATTATCCGCGAACGCGAGTTGAATGAAGATGCAAACAAATAAAATGGGAGGAGATAAGCGGTGAGCGAAGAAAGAAACCTCAGAAAAACCCGTGTCGGAACCGTCGTAAGCGATAAGATGGATAAAACCGTTGTGGTTGCTATCGTTGATAATGTCCGGCACCCTCTTTACAAGAAGATTGTGAAGCGCACCATAAAGCTGAAAGCGCATGATGAAAACAACGAGTGCAATATCGGCGATAAGGTGCAGGTTATGGAAACCCGCCCATTGTCCAAGGATAAGAGATGGAGAATTGTTTCCATATTGGAAAAGGCGAAATAAATTTACGGTTTGAAAGAGAAAAAAGGAGGAACGCACTGTGATACAGATGCAAACCTACCTCAAGGTAGCCGACAACACCGGCGCCAAGGCGCTGATGTGTATTCGTGTGCTCGGCGGTTCCCGCAAGAGGTACGCCAATATCGGCGACGTTGTGGTTGCTTCGGTTAAAAAAGCAACACCCGGCGGCGTTGTAAAAAAAGGTGATGTGGTCAAAGCCGTGATTGTACGTTCGGCCAAGGGCGTTCGCAGAGAGGATGGCACATACATCCGCTTTGACGAGAATGCCGCCGTCATCATTAAAGAAGATAAAAATCCCAGAGGTACTCGTATCTTTGGACCGGTAGCAAGAGAGCTTCGTGAAAAAGATTACATGAAGATTCTGTCCCTTGCGCCCGAAGTACTGTAATGGAGGTGCAATTTCAAGATGAGCAATAAGTTGCACGTAAAAACCGGCGATACCGTTATGGTCATCAGCGGCAAGGACAAGGGGAAGACCGGCAAGGTTGCGCAGGTAAGCCCCAAAGAGGGAAAGGTAATCATTGAAGGAATCAATATTGCCACAAAGCATATGAAACCGAGACAGCAGGGCGCCGTTGGCAGCATTGTCAAGGTGGAGGCTCCCATGTACGCGTCAAAGGTGATGCTTGTTTGCCCGAAATGCAAAAAGGCAACCCGCCTTGCTCACGCTGTAGCGGAGGACGGAAAGAAGATGCGCCGCTGTACTCATTGCGGCGAAACCTTTTAAGGGAGGAGGAAGAAAATGGCAAGATTAAAGGAAGCCTACCAAAACGAAGTCGCGCCGGCTTTGATGAAGAAATTCGGTTATAAAAGCGTGATGCAGATACCAAAGCTGGAAAAGGTAGTCATCAACGTTGCGGCCGGAGAAGCGCGGGATAATTCAAAAGTGATTGACTCGATCATGCGTGATCTTTCGGCCATCACAGGGCAGCGTCCTGTTGTGTGTACAGCAAAAAAGTCGGTTGCTAATTTTAAATTGCGCGAAGGGATGAAGATTGGCTGCAAAGTCACCCTGAGAGCAGAAAAAATGTATGAATTTGTCGATCGCCTGTTCAATATTGCCCTTCCTCGGGTAAGGGATTTTCGCGGAATCAATCCGAATTCGTTCGATGGACGCGGAAATTACAATATGGGTTTGAAAGAGCAGCTCATTTTCCCTGAAATTGAGTATGATAAGATCGATAAAACACGCGGTATGGATATCTGTTTTGTCACTACGGCAAAGACAGACGAAGAAGCCAAAGAGCTTTTAACGCTTTTAGGCGCACCATTTTCGAGATAAGGGAGGGAAAGAATATGGCAAAAACTTCTATGAAGGTAAAACAACAACGGCCGCCTAAATTTTCCACCCGTGCTTATCATCGCTGCAAAATCTGCGGCAGACCGCACGCATATCTTCGCAAATATGGCGTTTGTAGAATCTGTTTTAGAGAATTAGCGTATAAAGGGCAGATTCCAGGCGTAAGAAAATCCAGCTGGTAAGCACGAGCAAAGGAGGTTTACGGTATGCAAATCACTGATACAATTGCCGATATGCTGACGCGAATTCGAAATGCGAATTCCGCTAAGCACGACACCGTGGATGTTCCGGCATCCAATATGAAAAAAGCGATTGCCCAGATTCTTGTGGATGAAGGGTACATCAAGGAATACCAGGTGATTGAAGACGGCAAGCAGGGAATTATTCGTATTACATTAAAATATGGCGACAATAAGTCTTCTGTTATTACAGGGCTTCGCCGGGTTTCCAAGCCGGGTCTTCGGATTTATTCGAGTTGTGAAGAGCTTCCCCGCGTAATGAAAGGCCTGGGCGTTGCTATCATTTCCACATCCAAGGGAGTTATGACTGACAAAGCGGCTCGCAAGGCCAATGCCGGCGGTGAAGTTCTGGCATTTATCTGGTAAGGAGGAAAACACATATGTCTCGAATTGGCAGAGCACCCATTCCGGTTCCTTCGGGCGTAGACGTCAAAATTACTGACAACCATATCGCTGTGAAAGGTCCAAAGGGGACGCTCGAGCGGGATTTTCACAAAGACATGAAGGTAGAACTTCATGACAATGTAATCGAGGTATCCCGTCCGACAGAAAATAAGACGCATAAAAGTCTGCATGGACTAACCCGTTCGCTGATTAACAATATGGTGGTCGGCGTAACGGATGGATTTAAAAAAGAGCTTGAGATCAACGGTGTTGGTTATCGTGCCACCAAGCAGGGAAAGAATTTGGTGATGAATTTGGGTTATTCGCACCAGGTAATCGTCCCTGAGATCGACGGAATTACCATCGAGGTGCCGAACCAGACATCAATCATTATTTCCGGTCCAGACAAACAAAAAGTAGGTCAGTTTGCCGCCGAAGTGCGTGAAAAACGTCCGCCGGAGCCTTACAAAGGCAAAGGAATTAAGTACGTTGACGAGCACATTCAGCGGAAAGAAGGTAAGGCCGGTAAAGGCTCTAAGAAATAGAAAAGGAGTGACTCAAAAATGGTGAATCAGGCCAGACAGAGAAGACACCGCAAGATTCGCGGTAAGGTTTCCGGAACCGCCGCGTGTCCTCGCCTTAATGTATTTCGCTCCTCAAAGCATATTTATGCGCAGATTATCGACGACGTCAAAGGAGTAACGCTGGTTTCTGCTTCTTCCAACGAGAAGGAGTTTGAGGGATACGGCGGCAATAAGGCAGCGGCAAAGAAAGTTGGAGAGATGATTGGAAAACGCGCGCTTGAAAAGGGAATAGAAACGGTCGTGTTTGATCGCGGCGGTTATCTGTACCACGGAAGAGTGAAAGAGCTTGCAGACGGAGCGCGTGAAAGCGGCCTTAAATTTTAAGAAGGAGGGGTACTTTTGACTAAGATTGACGGATCCACCCTGGACCTACAGGAAAAAGTAGTATCAATCAACCGCGTATCCAAAACGGTAAAAGGCGGTCGTATTTTCAAATTTGCAGCAGTGGTTGTTGTAGGTGACGGAAACGGCATTATCGGTTTTGGACTCGGAAAATCGGGCGAAGTTCCCGACGCTATCCGAAAAGGGATCGAGGACGCCAAGAAGAATCTAATGAAAATTTCATTAAAAGGTACTTCCATTCCGCACGAAATCATTGGAGAATACGGCGCTGGACGTGTATTGCTCAAACCAGCTCCGGAAGGAACCGGCGTGATTGCCGGCGGTCCGGTTCGTGCTGTAGTAGAGGTGGCCGGAATCAAAGATATTCGTACAAAGGCGCTTCGAAGCAACAACCCAATCAACGTTGTAAAGGCGACTATTGCAGGACTTCGCGCACTGCGCAATGTAGAAGAGGTTGCTGAGCTTCGCGGCAAATCGATTCAGGAAATTTTAGGATAAGGGGGAGCTTACAGTGGCAGCACTGAACATTAAACTGGTAAAAAGCCTCATTGGCTCCAACAAACGGCAGCTTGCAAGCGCGCATGCGCTTGGTTTGCGGAAAATTGGCGATGTAACAAGACAGCCGAACAATCCTGCGACAAAAGGAAAAATCGATCGGATTTCTCATTTGGTCGAGGTTACCGAAGAATAAGCAAGGAGGTGTATATCCATGAAGTTACATGAACTTTCTCCGGCTCCCGGCTCCAAAAAAGAGGCCAAACGTGTTGGTCGAGGCGCGGGCTCCGGAACCGGAAAAACAGCGGGCAAAGGACATAAAGGACAGAACGCTCGTTCGGGCGGCGGCGTTCGACCCGGCTTTGAAGGCGGACAGATGCCGTTGCAAAGAAGAATTCCAAAAAGAGGATTTCACAATATTTTTGCAACCCGTTATGCTATTGTGAACGTTTCACAGTTGAATCAATTCCGCAAAGGCTCTAAGGTAGACGCGGCAGCTTTGAAAAAAGCGGGAGTGATCAAAAAAGAATATGACGGAGTCAAGGTCTTAGGGAATGGCGAACTGACAAAATCATTGACAGTGATTGCCGCTAAATTCTCTGCGAGCGCTAAAGAAAAAATTGAAGGAGTCGGCGGGAAGGCAGAGGTGAAATAAGATGTTTGAAACCTTAACGAAGGCTTTTTGTACAAAGGATATTCGGAAGAAGCTTTTGTACACGTTAATGATTATCATTGTCTTTCGCTTTGGATCTGCAATTCCCGTACCGTTTTTGGATCCGACTCAGCTTTCTGACGCAGTCAACCAGGCTGGAAGCTTTTTGGGCTTTTTAAACCTCTTTACCGGCGGTGGACTCGAACATGCGACATTATTTGCGATGTCTATTGTTCCGTACATCAACGCCTCTATTATCATTCAATTGCTTACTGTGGCAATTCCATCTTTGGAGCGGCTGCAAAAGGAGGGTGAGCGCGGTCGTAAAAAACTGACGCAAATTACCCGTTGTCTGACGGTGGCGCTTGCAATTGTTCAGGCTTTGGGTTATTACTTCCTCCTCCGTTCTTATAGCGCTGTAGAATACACCTCCGGTTTTGACGGAATTTTTGCCGCTGTGGTCATTATCGTCACCTTTACGGCTGGTACTGCGTTAATCGTATGGCTGGGCGAAAGAATCAGCGACAAGGGAATCGGAAACGGTATTTCAATTCTGTTGTTTGCCGGAATTATCTCTCGTGCTCCGCAGGCGATTAGCAGTATGATTAATATGTTCAATCTCGGCGTATCCGGGCAATGGCAGTATTTCATTTATTTGCCGTTGATCGTCGTTATCTTTATCGCTATGATTGTTCTGATTGTACTGATCAATGAAGCGGAACGCAGAATCCCGGTACAATATTCCAAACGAGTTGTCGGACGCAGAATGTATGCGGGACAATCATCGCATATTCCGGTAAAAATCAGCATGAGCGGCGTTATGCCAATTATTTTCGCGAGTGCTATTTTGTCGATACCTAGCATGATCGCCGGATTTATTGATTTACAACCGGACACCTTCTGGTACGGCTTTTTCTCAGTCTTCAATTATGACAGCTGGGGATATGCGTGCATCTACTTTGTTTTGATTATTGCGTTTAATTTCTTTTATGTTGCGATTCAATATAATCCCATTGAAATTGCCAATAACCTTCGGAAGAACAATGGCGTCATTCCTGGTATTCGTCCGGGAAAACCAACTTCTGAATTTATTGGGCGCGTCATTTGGAAGATTGCTATGGTAGGAGCGTTGTTCCTGGGACTGATTGCGGTATTCCCGATCATCTTTACCATGCTTACCAGCACAAATATTGCACTGGGAGGCACCTCCATCTTGATTATCGTCGGCGTTGCCCTCGAAACGGTGCGAGTGATCGAATCCCAGTTGACCATGCAAAAGCATAAAGGATTTTTAGAGTAATCGGGAGGAGAGTCTATGAAGCTGATTTTTTTAGGGGCGCCGGGCGCCGGCAAAGGAACCCAGGCGGAAATCGTCTGTGACGCGTTGCAGATTCCGGCCATTTCAACCGGCAACATCCTGCGGGAGGCTGTGAAAAACGAGACTCCCCTTGGGATGGAAGCAAAGACCTTTATGGATTCTGGTAAACTGGTTCCGGATTCCGTCGTGATTGGTTTACTGAAAGAACGGATTGCAAAGCAAGATTGCGCCAAAGGCTTTCTGTTAGACGGATTTCCTCGAACAGTCCCGCAAGCAGAGGCATTGGACGACATGGGCGTTATCATTGATGTGGTAGTAGATTTTGAAGTGCCCGATGAGGTGATCCAGAATCGTCTGACCGGTCGCCGTGTTTGTGAGGTTTGCGGTGCGTCTTATCATACCGAGTTTAAGCCGAGCAAGCAGCCAGATGTGTGTGATCGTTGCGGTGGAGCGACTGTACAGCGGAAAGACGATGCCCCTCAAACGGTGAGTGACCGACTTGCAGTCTATCATCGTCAAACAGAACCGCTAAAGGATTATTACGAGCGTCAGGGAAAACTGATTGTAATTGATGGAACCAAAGATGTCCAAAGCATTTCTGCGTTGACCCTCCAAGCGCTTGAGGGTAGCGTATGATTGCTCTGAAAACCGCACGAGAACTTGTTTGTATGAAAGACGCCGGTCGGATATCGGCGGAAGCGTTATTGGTAGCGGGAGAGCATTGCAAACCCGGAGTCTCCACTTACGAAATTGATCGCGCTGTACATGATTATAT
>CAKRVU010000052.1 GCA_934408835.1 uncultured Oscillospiraceae bacterium
CTGGTTGCCGCGCTGTCGCAGCCATCGGCTGCGCGTGTTGGAAGAATTCAGATTCACAGCGGTCGTTTGTACGAGATTCCGGTTTGTATTGCCGCCTGCGACCCAGGCAAGGTCAACGCCGCCATTTGTGCGCAGACACTCTGGCTAAACGAGCATCCAACGGAGATGATCAGTCTCGGCGTGGCGGGCGGTACCAGACGTCTCAAAATAGGGCAAGCTGCGATTGCAGATTCTCTGGTTCAGCACGATGTAGATACAACAGCCGTCGGGGATCCTCTTGGATTCCTGTCCGGTCTCGGCGTTGTCTCCATCAAAACGGATCCCTCTATCCGCGAAGGATTGTATCAGGCGGCGCTGCGCGCTCAAATCCCTGTCTGCCGCAGCCGATTCGCTACCGGCGATCAGTTTGTCTCCCCCACGCGGCTTGCGCAAATCAAAAATCAATTTGACGCAGACGTCGCAGAAATGGAAGCCGGCGCCATCGCGCAGGTCTGTTACCGCGCGCAGCTCCCTTTCGGCGCCCTCCGGGTGATTTCGGACAACGGGGACGCACAGGCGGATTACGAAACCTTCAAGTTCGAAGCGGCCAGACTCTCCATGCAAATTCTTTCGGAATACCTTTCCAAAAAGAAGGAACCCGTTTCACCCCATTGAAAAAAGAATCAAAGGGTGTTATAATCAAAAACACAATGAAATATAAAGTCAAAATTTCCCGTTCGGGTGCAAAAACGTCATCTCCGATTACAACAAACGGATGATATCCCCTCAGTCGTATCATTTGGAAAGCAGCTGGGTTTCGCAGCTTTTGATCAAATTCAATAGCGCCGACTTGTCGCCCGGGTGCTCGGTTTCGAGCGTCTGCTGGGTAATCGCAAGCTTCTCAGGGTCTTTGACCGGCGGAAATTCCTTTGGTATTGTCCCGTCTGCAATGGTCGCCGCAACAGATTCCTCTAACAGCATAGCGGCAGCAGCCTGCTGGTTGGCAAGGGACGACGGAATCCGGAACATTTCCTCCTTGTTGTTCGGGTTAACCCGGAACAAAATCCGAAACATCCGATAAACAGCCAATGATAGAAAAGAAGATATTTCATGAATCAACTGCTTGCTTTCGCATTTGCCCAGTAAATCGAATAGAATGTTTAAAGAACAAAACAGCAGCTTTTTATTGTAGACAACAGCAAAGTTGCGATGGTTGGGCAACTCCTTTGCGTCTGATGGGTCGGGAAGCTCTTCCACGCTGATAGCGCTCCCGTTCCGCTCGGGCGACCTCCCCAGAAGATAGTCGCAAGAAACCCCGTAAAAATCAGCTGCACGGACAACAAATGCCAAACCGCATTCGCGGATTCCCTTCTCATAGTGAGAAAGGAGCGCCTGCGAGATACCAAGCTCTCCGGCAGCCTTTTTCTGACTGATTCCCCGCTCCTTTCGCAGCAATGTCAGTATTCTTGAAAAATCGGAATTCATTTGGTTCGCTCCTCAACATTGGTGAATTGATACATAATGTAAATTATATTACACAAGATACGGTTTGTAAAGAATAAAATCGAATTTTTTTGCATTCTGTCGAAAAAAAGCGCAATTTGCCCGCTCGATATTTTGTTTTTTAATGACTGGAGGATAAAAAATGGGAAATACTAACGAAGAAGAGGAATGGATATGCAAAATTATCGTATTTCCATGCTGCGGCATGGTATGACGGAAGGGAATCGAACAGGGCGTTATATTGGCGCGACCGATTCCCCCCTTTCGCCGGAAGGAAAGGAACAGCTTGAAGATCTGCTGGCGCTGTACGATTATCCAAAAGTAGAAAAGGTGTATACCAGTCCGTTGACGCGCGCGGTGGAAACGGCTCGGATTCTGTACCCCGAGCACCGTCTGCAACCAATCGACGGCTTGCAGGAATATCATTTTGGGATTTTTGAAAACCGCAGCATAGACGAGCTATCCGCCGATCCTCGCTACCAAGCGTGGGTCAACGGCTCGATGGAAGAAGCGCCGGACGGCGGGGAAAGTCGGGAAGCGTTTGCCCAACGGGTGACTGCCGGCTTTTGCCAAGTCCTTTCGGATATGATGGAACATGGAATCTTTTCGGCAGCGCTGATAGGTCATGCCGGCGTGCTGTCGGCTCTCCTTTCGCAGTTTTGCGTCCCCAAACGTTCTCCGATTGAATGGAAATGGGAAAGCGGACAGGGCTATCTCCTTCTGACGTCGGCGCAAATGTGGACGCGCGATCATCTGCTAGAAGTGGCTTCTTCCATTCCGTATGGACGTGCAGAATGGACGCAAGCCGAATACGGCTGGTTCGATTACTCGCCGCCCGACGCCTCTTCCGATACATAACAAGATGGTTGGAGGATTTTTCGTTATGACAGCACCAATGGAACCAGTGGCAAGCAAAAAACCATTTTCCGCTGCGGCGGGCGCAATTGGCGCCATCTTCTGGATGTTGCCGCACCTGATGTTTCTCCCCCTTGCAGCACTCCCTTTTTCCCGTATCTTCCTTTTCGTCCTCTCTCTTGTTGCCTCTGGATGCTTGTTTTTCCCGCTGTTAGCCGGATTTTGCAGGTGCAGCATGGCAAAGCTCTGCGGCGAACGCGCCGGATTTTCCCTGCTGTTTTCCTGTTTCAGAAAGGATTATGCCCGAACGGCGTTTCTCGGCGTTTCCCTCTGGCTTTCCGCCGCCTTTTCGCTGCTTTGCTGTTTGCTCCCTTTTTTCGGATGCTTTGTGTGCTATCTTTGGCAAGGCGCTCCTCTGCTGCTGGCTGCCTCTTCCCTGTTGGGAGGAATCGGATTGATCGGGTGGCTGTTCTGGTGTACCCGTTACTTGGCCGTCCCCGTTTTGCTCTTTGACCGTTCTCTCAACCGAAAGAATTTGCTTTCCTGTTCTAAGCAGCTGACACAGGGCGCGCATATCTCTTTTTTCTGGCTGCTGTTTCGGTACCTGATTGCCTTTTGCCTAATCGTTCCAATCCCGTTCTGTCTCGGACGGATGACCGACCGATTGGCGCAAACGGTACATCGGCAAAGCCGGACGCATCATATATATCAATTAGAAAATTGGAGTGTAGGATGATGAATTATAATAGAGTGGTGGTAAAAATAGGAACCTCTACGCTGGCGCACGCAACCGGGAGGCTGAATATCCGGCGGGTGGAACGATTGGTGAAAACCCTTGCGGACATCAAAAATACCGGTCGTGAAATCATACTAGTCACCTCCGGCTCTATCGGAGTCGGCGCCGGCAAGCTGGGGTATTCCAGACGTCCGGAGGATTTACCTAGCAAGCAGGCGTGCGCCGCTGTCGGTCAATGCGAGCTGATGTACATATACGACAAATTATTTGGCGAGTATCATCATATTGTAGCACAGGTGCTTTTGACCCAACACAGTCTCAACGGCGGAAAACGGCAGCAAAATGTCGCCAACACCTTTCGTGCATTGATCAATAAAAACGTAATCCCGATCGTCAATGCAAACGATACGGTGTCAACCAATGAAATTGAATTCGGCGACAACGATACCCTTTCGGCAAAAATCAGCTGCTTTGTAAAGGCAGATCTGCTCCTAATCCTGTCGGATATCGACGGTCTATATGACAGCAATCCAGCTGTCAACCCCGACGCAACACTGATCGAACATGTCCACGAAATCAACGATGAGCTGCGCCAAATTGCCAGCGGTCGCGGCAGCTCGTTGGGTACAGGCGGCATGATCACCAAACTGATGGCAGCCGAAATTGCAGGAAGCGAACGAATTCCAACGATTATTATGAACGGCCGCGAACCGGAACGGATTTACGACCTGTTTGACGGGAAGAAAATCGGCACATTATTTGAATTGAAGGAGAAGACAGATGAATAAGACAAGATTGCTTGCGCAGGCAGTGAAGACCGCGGCGCCCGAAATCAATCAGGCGCAAACATCGAAAAAAAATCAGGCGTTAAAACAGATCGCCGAACAGTTGCTGAAGCGTCAAAACGAGATCCTCAAGGCAAATCAGGAAGACCTGGAACGCGCAGAGAAAAACGGCATGCCAAAACCAATGCTGGATCGGTTGCTGCTGGACGAAAAGCGAATCAAAGGAATCTCGGACGCGGTATTAGAGCTTGTAGAAAAACCGGATCCGGTGGGAACAGTGGTGGACGGTTCCATCCGTCCGAACGGACTCTCTATCACCAAGGTGCGAGTGCCGCTGGGAGTTGTGGGTATCATTTTTGAATCAAGACCAAATGTTTCGGTGGACGCCGCTACCCTGTGCCTAAAAGCTGGAAACGCAGTGGTACTGCGCGGAGGCAAGGAGGCTATTTCCTCCAATCAGGCGCTTGTAACCATTATGCGGGACGCCATTGCCGCAGTCGGATTGCCAAAGGATGGTATCGGACTGATCGAGGATACCAGCCGGGAAAGCGCGAATGAAATGATGAAGCTCAGCGGAATCTTGGACGTCCTGGTTCCCCGCGGCGGTGCCGGTCTAATCCGTTCGGTAGTTGAAAACGCAACGGTGCCGGTGATTGAAACCGGAACCGGAAACTGTCATATCTATGTTCATCAGCAGGCCAATCTAACAATGGCGGTAGAAATCGCGTTCAACGCCAAGGTCAGCCGCCCATCTGTCTGCAACGCCGCCGAAAGCCTGTTGGTAGATCGCGCCGTGGCGGAAACATTTCTCCCCATGATTTGGGAAAAGTTCCAAAAAGCCGGAGTAACCTTGTATGGCTGTCCCGCCTCCCGAGCTATTTTGCCGGAAATCGAACCGGCGTCCGAAGAGGATTATGGAACTGAATATCTGGATTACAAGATGTCGGTCAAAGTGGTGGAAGATTTGCATCAGGCACTGAACGAGATTGCCAAATATTCGACCGGTCATTCAGAGGCAATTGTCACCGACAGCGTAGAAGCCGCCGAATGTTTTCTCCGCCGCGTCGACTCAGCCGCCGTTTACGTCAACGCCTCCACCCGCTTCACCGACGGCGGAATGTTCGGCTATGGCGCGGAGATCGGCATCTCCACCCAAAAGCTGCATGCACGAGGTCCTATGGGTCTAAATGAATTGACCTCGGTAAAATATCAGATTCGCGGCAACGGACAGATTCGCGAATAAAAGTCAGAGCAACCGGTCTTTTTGCGGATCGATTGCTCTTTTTTTGCCGTTTTTCAATCTGGTGCCACAGCAGTGAATTAGAAACGATGGACGTTTTTCGCCCTTTTGCAATATGCTAATAGCAGGAGGCGTTCTGGATGAAAGAACAATCAGACCCCATTTCACTGCTGTTTTCATTATTCTTTTTGTTGGATCGCTCCACCCCCGGTGAAAAGCCGGTCGGGAAACTGGCTCAGCTGTGGTCGTTGTTTGAGGTGGAAACCCCCGCGACAGCGGCAAAAAAAGCGCCCATCATCAGTCTGCCCGTTGCAGATTCCTCGTTGTTCCCTCTTTGTAGAGATGTGTTACGACTAAGCAATGAAGAACGCGCCAAACGGAAACTGCAGCCACTGCTGTTTCGGGAGGACTTAAACGAAGTTGCCAACGCAAAGGCTGTCGATATCGCCGTGAAAAAATACTTTTCACACCGTTCCCCGACCTACGGATCCCCTTTTGATTTTTTAAAACGGCTTGGAATATCCTATCGCTACGCCGGCGAAAATCTTGCAAAAGGACAATCGTCCGCACAGGAGGTTGTCAAGGATTGGATGCGTTCCCCGGGTCACCGAAAAAATATCCTTTTTAAAGATTATTCTCATATTGGAATCGGAGTTTATCCCATCAATCAAACGAGTTTTGTCTGGACGCAGTTGTTTTGGGGATAACCAATAAAGGGCTGCGGCCAATCGGGATATCATCCCATTGTCCGCAGCCCGTATTTGTTCTGTTGCTCGCCGCAGCTTCTTACAAAACCTGTTTCTATCCGAACAGCTGCAAATCCAGCTTGTTTTTTCATCATCCGATAGTCTTGTAAAATCGCATGTTTCAAAGGCGCAGCAGCCTAAGTGACTTTCTATCAAATGCGCGTGCAGAAACAGAGCGTCAAAAACATCTGACCTCATCCGATACAGAGTCCTTATGAAAGCCCTCTTTTAACAACCAAAGACCGAACTACAAAGGTATCCCGTCGTTTTTGGTCATCAAGGCAGTTCGTCCTCATTTTCGAGATTGTGCCATACGTCCTGTACATCCTCGTTTTCTTCCAATGCGTCGAGTAAACGCCGCATTTTTAATTTCTGTTCCTCTGTTTCTAGTTTTGTAAAAGTATTCGGAAGCATTTCAACCTGCGCCGATACAAAAGAATACCCCTTTTGCTCCAACTGCTCTCGGACAGCGCTGAACTCCGAAGGCGCAGTTGTGACGGTAACACCCTGCTCCGAGAACTCAAAGTCTTCCGCACCGGCGTCTAAGCAGACTTCCATCATTGCGTCCTCGTCCATCGCTTCTCCCTCAATTAAAAGAACTCCTTTTTCTTGAAACAGAAAGGATACGCAACCGGAGGTTCCCAAATTCCCGCCAAATTTGTCAAAATAATGACGGATATCAGCAGCAGTGCGGTTGCGATTGTCAGTCAATGTTTCTACAATGACCGCGACGCCACCGGGACCATATCCTTCGTAAGTAATGGATTCATAAGAATTTTTATTCCCGTCGCCGGACGCCTTTTTGATGATCCGGTCAATATTTTCGTTGGGAACGTTGTTTGCCTTTGCCTTTGCAATGAGGTCGCGCAGCTTGCTGTTGTTCGCGGGGTCGGCGCCGCCTTCCTTGACAGCAACTGAAATTTCACGCCCCACCTTTGTAAATACCTTAGCGCGGGCACTGTCCGCCTTCCCTTTTTTTCGCTTGATGGTGCTCCACTTTGAATGTCCCGACATCCAAATCATTCCTTTCTTTTTGTTCAGATCAGCATATTGATATTATTGTAATACAATCAAATAAAAAAAGCAACTCTATTTTCATAGAGCTGCATTCTTTTGGTGGGGATAACTGGACTTGAACCAGTGACCTCTTGCATGTCAAGCAAGCACTCTAACCAGCTGAGCTATACCCCCATTCCCTCCGGGTATTTATTTATCATCGCTTTCACCGCATGCAATTAGTTTACCATAGCTTTTTTCTTTTGTCAAGAAGTTTTTTGAATTTTTATCTCATTTTAAAAAGGGATACCAAAAAAGATACATTTTATTTCTAAAATTGACAAATCTTTCTTGACTCCCTCACTCCTTTGTGATATGATGTTGTTGCGATATAGTGGATGTGATGGGTTTATGCCCAAAATGGTACCGAACCGCAGGAAAGCGTCATAATGCGAACATACTGATTAGATTGCCATCGCTACCATGATCGACAATGCCCCGCCGACAACCTGCTGCAAAAAACCGACTATACTGCATTTTTCATCTGCATGTTGCTCAACTTCTTAACTCATTGTCCTAAAAGGAGGATGATCATTATGTTTTGAAACCACGCTGCTAAGCTGATATTTATACAATTTTTTGTGCAAAATACTTAAAAATGTATTGGTAATTTGTGCTATTTGACTCTTCACAAATCAAGGTACTTGTAGTATAATATATATAGTATATGGAAAGGTACTAAATCAGCTTACAGCTCATTCGTATACGTCACAAACTATGTATTTATTTTAGGAGGTTTTGTTATCATGAAAATGACGAAAAAAGTCTTGACAGCGATGATCGCCGCCTCTATGGCTGCAACGGCATTGCCTGCAGCAGCTGTAATAGACGATGTTGCAAATACTCTTGCCTCGGTTGATA
>CAKRVU010000053.1 GCA_934408835.1 uncultured Oscillospiraceae bacterium
CATTGGAACCATCACAGTCAAAACGCCGGACAGAATGAGAACAGTTGCAAATACCACCAGTAAGGTAGACAGTCCTCGGATGTGGCGGTTGATAAAATCCCGATTGGTTTTTCGCAAAAGGATCTCCGTTTTTTTGCAGACAGGGTAAAGAAAGAACGCGATAACGCCACCAATCACAAACGGTGTAAGGGTAGAAAGAAGCACGCCGAAGAAGTCAAATATCTCATTGACATTGTCAAGGGTTTTATAGGCGATGATGACGCAGATACAAAAAAGGAAGCGGACAATCCAGATGCCGATATTCGTTTTTTTCATTATGAAATGCAAACCCCTTTTCAGATAGATTGCTTTTATTATAAATCCAGGCGCAAATTTTGTAAAGTAAAAAAAGTAAAATCTTGTTTTAAAAACTCAAATATGATACAATAAAACAAAAAAGAAATCAGGTGAAAAATCAATGCAAAAAATGTTGGGATATTTGAGAAAAGCCATTATAGACTATCACATGATTGAGGACGGGGACAGAATCGCTGTTGGCGTCTCCGGTGGCAAAGACAGCCTGGTGCTGCTGGAAGGTCTTTCCCGGTTGCGCCGCTTTATCGGGATTGATTACCAATTGACCGCGCTCACACTGGATCTCTGCTTTGGCGGGAAACCGTCTGACTTTTCGGCGGTTCAAGCCCTTTGCGACAGCCATCAGATTCCGTTTATTATCCGTCTGACTGATATCGGTCCAATTGTCTTTGATATCCGAAAGGAGCAACACCCTTGCAGCCTCTGCGCAAGAATGCGGAGGGGCGCGCTCCACGATTTGGCAGTGGAGCACGGATGCAATAAGATTGCGTTTGGGCACCACTTTGACGACGCAGTAGAAACCTTTTTGATGAACCTCTTTTATGAGGGGCGCGTTGACTGTTTCTCCCCCGTCACCTACCTTTCACGAAAACAAATTACTCTGATTCGACCAATGATCTACGCCCCAGAAAAGGAAGTGCGCAAGGCGGCAGTCAGGACAAAGCTTCCCGTTTGTAAGAACCCATGTCCCGCCGATGGGAACACCGGGCGTGAAACAACCAAGCGGCTTCTGGAAAAACTGGAAACAACATACCCCGGTCTGCGGCAGCGACTGTTCGGCACATTGCAGCGAGAACAGATATCGGGATTCTAACCAGGCGCAGCGCTCACAACCATCGCCGCCACCTCTACCGCTCACTTTAAATGAAATCAAAATAAATGTCGGGGATCCCTTTTCCCCGGCATTTTTCAATGAATCTAGCGCAGCACCCGATCGCGTAAGCTTTTACCCAAGCGCAGTGGTCATAATCATTGCCACTTTCCCTGCCCCTCACTTTAAATCAAATCAAAATAAATACCGGGGATCCTTCTCACCGGCATTTTTAATGAATCTAGCTCAGCGCCCGAGCGCGTAAGCTCTTACCCAAGCGCAGCGGTCACAATCATTGTTGCTTTCCCTGCCCCTCACTTTAAATCAAATCAAAATAAATACCGGGGATCCTTCTCACCGGGCATTTTTAATGAATCTAACGCAGCACCCGATCACGTAGACTTTTGAACAGAAACGGTAAGTGTTCCTACCATCATCGGCGCATCATACGAGCTGTTCGGCTTGTCGTTTTCGTTAGTAAGATTGACATAAGCAGTAAGAGAGGATGTTGCCAAATTGCCACTCGTTAGTTGATTGGGGACTCCGGAAATGGATGGGTTGGTAATATCATCCTTGACAGCGTTGTTTTTTACTACCTGCAACTGAAATCCAAGATCTTGGGACGTATCCTGGTTGAGCGTTACAGTAACATCAACCGGCTGCGTGGAACGGTTGATAACGGAAAGTTGATTCTGAACGCCGTCAAATGAATCACCCCAGCCTATGGAGTCCGGATCGTCATAGCTTAATGTATCGGGATTCCATACGCCGAAATTATAGTGAAACTGCATGGTTCCCCAGCTGAGCTCCACCTGGTATACCTCCGGTTCGGAAACCGCCTGAAACTGAAACGGTATCCCATAACCATCGGCATACTGGGTTCCGCTCTCATCCGTCCAGGTTGCACCGTTATCATCGCTTTTTAACACTTCATTATTTTCGCCAACAGTAAAAGCACTGGGCAAACCTACAGCGTTTCCATGGTTGGTATAATTCCCAGCTTTCGGCTCGTCAACCTGATACTGAATATAAAAGTTGTAAACCGATTTATTTTGAAGCCCTGTAAAGACGGGAGAAGTTTGCCAGAAAATATCGGCGCTTCCCGGCGTTTGAACGCCATACAAAACAGTGAGCGTATCGCCTTCTTCGGTTTTGGTTTGAGCCGTCTCTCTCAGGGCGATACCGTCAAAAGAACTTACAGAGCATTCTGACGCAGGCGGTGTCGGTACAAGCGTCGGAGTGATTTCAACAACCGCCTGAGAACGGTAAACATCTGTATCGTTGGGATTCGTGACCTGATAATACACCGTCTGATGACAGACATCTGTAAAGGTCGGGTTTTCTGCACTGTAATGGACCTGATCGGTCGAATATTCCACAACAGAACCTTCTAAAAGGTTTGTCACGGTAATGCTGTGCGGCTGACCATCGTAGGTTCCCGAGTACCCCGTCGCCACAGCGTTTGGCGTCCGCCCCGAGTTGACAACAACATCCAACGTTCCAACCACGTCTGTCCTGCCGTCCTTTCCCGCAGCAACAGCCTGAACGGTTACGCTTCCCACCTTGTGAACAGTGGCAACATTGCTGTTAACATCATCAAAGCTCAACACACTTGGATCGCTGCTCGCCCACCGAACCGTCTGACTCGCTTCAACCGGCATTACCGCTGCAGAAAACGTCTCCAAATTGTTGTTATCGCCAAATGTTACAGTGCTGTTACCAGTGATCGAAACGCTTTCCGGTATCGCCTCCGATACCAGCGCGACCATCGTCTGCTCACCCGATACCGCTATTGTCTGGGTGCAAACATACCCGCTATCGGCAGCGGTAAACGAGAGAGGCTCAGACAGTCTGCCGTTAACAGAAAGGCGATAGGTTTTTGTCGAATCATACGTTTCAAAAGGCAGCGTAAAAGTAACCTTGACAGTTCCGTCTACAATTGCCGAAGCGGTTTTCCCATTCGGAACCGATTTCAAAATACATTGAGAAGAAGATTCCAGATGATATCCTTCCATCGAAAAACTGCTGTCGGGAATAGCGGAAAGAAAATAGGCAGCTGAAGTATCCGGTGCAAGATCGACAGGCAAAACCGACCAGCCAAACGGAAGATCGGAAATGCCAGGAAGGGAGGCTGTCTTTTTTACATTGACAAGACCGGAGCGAGCGCCGTTTGAACTGATTCCCCCGCAATAAGCACTGAGTGTAGTTTCATCAGGCGCCTCAATCGTGATGACAGGAACATCAAAAAAAGCGTCTGTCTGTACAGAATCGGTGTAAACAGAAAGAGTGGGTTGAGACTGGGTACAGAAAAAGAAAGCTTCTACGCCAACGGAGCTACAACGAGATAAATCGACTCCTCCAGAAAGCGCAGCGCAACCATAAAAAGCACCGTCGCCAATGGTGTACCCGCTCGTTTCTTCCGTTGGAAGAAGAAGGGACGAAAGCTGCGAGGCATCCCGAAAGCAGTTCCTGTCAATTTCTTTCAGACTGACAGCCTGCGACAAATCCAGCGAAGTAACAGCGTCCGCACCGGTCATGCACAGACCAGCGTTGGCATTGGTGTTTTTCAAAGCAAGCACCGGAACGCCGCCTATTTCAGGCGGAACGGTAATCCGAGTCTCGGAATTATTTTCAGAAAGATGGAAGCCGGTTACAGCGACACCGGTCACCCCATCGTACTCAACAGGTTCCGTTAAAAAAACTGCATCAGGCGCAGCTTGCTGCAAAAGAGGGTCGTCAGACGCCGAAGACAGTTCCGATTGCGCCTGAGTCACTGCAGCAGAGGTGCTGCCATCGGGAGACTTCCACGAATCATCAAACAAATTCTCCTGATCAACCACAATGTCTTCGGACAATGAAATATAGACAGCAATAGAATCCAAAGCAGAGTCTGCCATCGCAGCGACTGAAAACGTAGTTGCAACAATCGACGCAATTATCATCGCACACAGGGTCTGTTTGGACAGTTTCATACCCGCTCCTCCTTCAATCAAACAATAGAATTATATTTATGATTTTATCATATCACAAAAAGGGGTGCTCTGTCAAGAACCAACTTTTGATTCATTCTGAAAAATAAAGCCATTTTTTCAAACGACTGTCAAATTGGAAAACAACTTAAAAAACATTGTTTTTAACCGTCAAATCGCGCAAAAAATACACAAAATGGAATTTTATTGCATAGAATAGGGAACAAAAGAGCGAAAACCCGCAGAAAGGAAGGTTGTAAGATGAATTTACAACATTCGGACAGCCGGCGGCTGGAACAGTATACGCAGGAACTTTTGCGAATGTATCAGAAAAGACGCGAAGTCTTGAGCCATTTGGAATCTACGACAGCGGACAAAGGGCGTTTGGAACCGACCATGTCTGAACCGACCATGTCTCAAGCAGAGCAGAACAGAAACAGCGATCAATTGATAGCTTCCCAAACGGAAGGCAGAACGGCCAACCAACCCACGACGCAACCACAAACAGAAGACAGGATGAATAGCCAGTCCTCGCAATCCCAAACAGAAGACAGGATGAATAGTCAGCCCTCGCAGCCACAAACAGAAGACAGGTTGAACAACCAGTCCGCGCAGCCACAAGCAGCCGCAAGGCAAAACGAGGGTTTACTCAACAATACCGAAGAAACAGTGCCAACTCTGCTCCGGGACGATGAGACGACTATGCCTTCGCAAGGTCAGGTATTGTCTGAATCGGAGGCCGAAAGCGATCATGACGCAGCAATGGAGGAGTTTTTAAGGGAGAACCCTTCAAACGGATTTATCAAGGTGCAGGCCTATAGCGGACTGGGCGCGTTCCCTGTCAAAGGCGTCCGAATCCGAATCACAAAAGAGATTGGCGGCAAAGAAATTCTCTTTGTCAACGACGTCACCGATGAAAGCGGTAAAACACAAGCGCGTTCCCTGCCGGCACCCAATCTGTCCATGTCCCAAACGCCAGAGCAACCGGGCGCGCTGCCGCCTTATTCTACTTATACCTTAACCGCGGAAAAGCCGGATTATATCACACTGATTAAAAGAGATCTCCCGATCTTTCCCGGGGTAATCTCCATTCAGCCTCTTGAGATGCTGGCAGTACCGAAATCACAGTTAACGTCGCAGCCGATTGTGAACGAGGAAGAGGAACCAAATTTATAAAGGAGCGTGACCGATATGCCAACCGGAGTCCCTTATATTCCGGAGAAAATTACCGTACATCTCGGCCGTCCGGACGAAGCGGCGCAAAATGTGACGGTGAGCTTTCCTCAATACGTTAAAAACGTCGCTTCCAGCGAAATTTACCCTTCCTGGCCGGAAGAGGCGCTGCGCGCCAATATTTATGCGATTATCACCTTCGCGCTAAACCGAGTTTATACCGAATGGTATCGCAGCCGCGGCTACGATTTTGACATCACCAGCTCCACTCAATACGATCAAAAATTTGTGCCCGGGCGGGATATCTTTCAAAATATATCGGATATTACAGACGAAATTTTCAACAATTATGTTGTCCGCCAAGGGAGCGTGGCCCCCTATTTTACCCAGTTTTGCAACGGTACGACTGTCACCTGTGAAGGTCTTTCTCAGTGGGGCACGGTGATGCTTGCCAATCAAGGTTACACCCCTTACCAAATGTTGCAATATTATTACGGAGACGATATCAATATTGTGCAAAACGCGCCAATGCGCCCCGGAGTCGCCTCCTACCCCGGAACTCCGCTGCGCCTCGGAATGGTAAGCAACGATGTGAGAACCATTCAATTGCAGCTCAACCGTATCGCCAATAATTATCCGGCAATCCCCAAAATCGGGAACGCCAACGGCTTTTTTGACCAGCCTACCGAAAATGCCGTTCGCGCCTTTCAGCGGATTTTCAACTTGACAGAGGACGGAATTGTCGGAAAAGCAACTTGGTATAAAATCAAATTATTTTACAACAGCGTGAGGCGTTTGGGCGAGCTGAGCGCCGAAGGAATCCCGCTGGAAGAGGTATCCCCCGTCTTTCCATCGGTCTTGCAGGAGGGGATGCAAGGTCAGAATGTAAAGGATCTGCAATATTATTTGAATGTGGTCGCCAATTTTAACAACGCCATCCCATCGGTCGCGATGGACGGAATTTTCGGGCCCAATACAACGGCGGCTGTCCGGGCATTCCAGCAGTTTTACGGGCTAACAGCGGACGGCATCGTAGGCGTTCAAACATGGAACAAGCTGCAAGATGTTTATCAAGGCATTCGCGCCTCCCTCTCCGGCGGCGTCCAAAGCCCGCAGGCAAAAATATTCCCCGGATTTTCACTGCTAGAAGGAATGGAAGGTCAGGATGTCACGGATCTGCAAATCTATCTTGCCCTGATCGGAAGAACCTATACCAACTTGCCGGAAATCCCTGTCACCGGGTATTACGGAAGTCAAACGGCGGCTGCCGTCCGCGCTTTTCAGCGGGCGTTTGGACTGGCTGAAACGGGCGTGGTCGGTGCAACAACCTGGGATACGATTGCAAACGAGTACAATCAAATTACCCTGGCCGGACTCCGCAACAATAGCGGCAGCTAACCGTCGCCAGCCGTTGTCCTTTCCGGTTAAATCGACAGATAATAAATAGGGCGCCGTCTCCAAGCGATCGATTGATCGTCAGAGGCAGCGCCCTTCTCGGTGTTAAACAACCAGTCCGCCGTTTGGGCTGATCACTTGACCGGTTATAAAATCCGCGTCACTGGAAGCAAGAAAGAAGATCACAGCGGCAATTTCTTCCGGCGTGCCCATTCTCCCCAAAGGGGTCTCCTCGCAAAGGGCGCGCAGCTCCTCCGCCGAATGCCCGGCATTCATTGGGGTGTCAATCACCCCCGGCGCAACGCAGTTGACTTGAATCCTAGAAGGTCCCATCTCAAGCGCCAAAGCCTTTGTCAGTCCAATCACCCCGGCCTTTGCCGCTGAATAGGGAACCTCGCAGGAACCGCCGGTCATCCCATAAATAGAAGAAACATGGATGATTTTACCCCGTTTTCTGCGAATCATCGGGGGCAGAACTGTTTTGCAAGCAACAAAACAGCTTGTCAAATGGACGGAAATCATGGCGTCCCAATCGGACAGGGAGACATCTGTCAGCAGCTTTTGCTGCGCAATCCCCGCGTTGTGAACCAAAACCTCAATCTCCCCCAGCGCACAAGCCACCTCCTGGCAAAGACGGCGCACTTGCTGCGGTTGTTGAAAATCAGCCTGAAACAACTCCGCGCGACCTCCCGGAAGCCGCCGAATTTTCTGTTGAAGTGCCTGTGCCGCTTCCCGGTTTCGATGGTAATGGATGGCAACCCAATCACCGTCCTGTGCAAACCGAAGCGCAGTTGCAGCTCCGATTCCTCCGGAAGCCCCCGTCACCAAGACCACTCGGCTCATCATTCTGCCCTCCCCTTTTTGTTTTCATCCTTGCAAACAAAACGCGAATCTGATATAATCGTCAGTAAAGACGGTTACGGATGCAGCAAATTGCGCCCAAACAGCTTTTGAAGGCTTTTTTTGTTTCGCTCTCGGGTAACCACCATCACATTGTCTCCGCAAACCAAACGGGTTTCACCGCTCGGT
>CAKRVU010000054.1 GCA_934408835.1 uncultured Oscillospiraceae bacterium
ACGCCGATATTGGTAATAACGCCTATCGTGGGACAAGCAGTTTGACTGAGCGCACTGATTTCCCCTCTGGCGGACATCCCCATCTCGATCACTGCCGCTTGATAGCTGCGATCCAGCCGAAACAACGTGCTGGGTAGTCCAATGCCGTTGTTGAGGTTCCCCTCTGTTTTAAGCACTTTTTTCGCAGCGGAAAGAACCTGCGCAATCATCTCTTTTGTCGTAGTTTTTCCAACGCTTCCAGTTATGCCAACTACCGTCCCGTGAAACCGACTGCGGTAAAAGGCCGCCAGATCTAATAGCGCTCGACGGGTATCCTCTACCACAATGGTGGGAATCCCAAGCTGCGCCTCTTCTGCCATCACGGCTCCAGCGCCTGCGCGATACGCCGCCTCAATAAAATCGTGACCGTTAAAACGCTTCCCGCGAATCGCTACAAACAGGCAATCTTTCGTCACCTTCCGATGATCAATCGCCACATCGGTCAATATCACCGGCTCATACCGATGAAGTTTTCCTCCTACAGCGTCCGCCGCCTGTTTCATGGTAAATCCATCCATTTTGCTTACTCCTTTCGCGCAGCATGTTGTTGCAATGCCTCAGAAACAATCTCTCTCTCGTCAAAATGGATTTTTCGGGTTCCCAATACCTGATAATCCTCATGTCCTTTTCCGGCCAGCAGAATCACATCATCCTTTTGCGCATGTTCAACCGCGTAAAAAATCGCTTCTTTCCGGTTGGTAATCCGTTGATATGGGGTCGAATGGCGCTGTATTCCCACCATAATATCATTGATGATGGTATCGGGGTCTTCTGTCCGCGGATTATCAGAGGTCACAATCAAAAAATCAGAACCTGCCGCCGCGGCTTCCCCCATCAAAGGACGCTTACTCCGATCCCGATCGCCGCCGCAGCCAAACACAGTCACCAACCGCCCTTTTTTATAACGGCGAATAGATTCTAGAATATTTTTCAGACCGTCCGGGGAATGGGCATAATCACAAATAACAGTAAAGTCCCGCCCTGTTTCAATCCGTTCGCTTCTTCCCTTCACCGGAGAACAATGGCGCAAAAAGTCAGCCGCGTCTTGCAAGGAATATCCAAGCTCACGGCAAATCAGGATCGCCGTCATAGCATTGTGAACCGAGAACAGACCCGGCGTACAATAAGATATTTTCGCCTGTTCCTCCCCGAATTTTAACAGAAAGGAAACGCCTGTAACGTCCATCTGAATCTCCTCTGCAACTGCGTCCGCAGATTGCTGCAACGCAGAGCAGGTTACAATCTCGCACGGAGCCGTCTGCGCAAGGCGCTTTCCATAAGAATCATCAATACAGACAATCGCCTTCTTGCACGCCGAAAACATTTTTTCCTTCGCCCGATAATACCGCTCCATCGTCTTGTGATAATCCAGATGATCCTGTGTTAAATTGGTGAATGCGCCCACCGTAAAAAAGGTGTCCCCCAATCGGCATTGCTCTAATGCGTGGGAGGAAACCTCCATCACAACATAGTCGCACCCCGCATCCTTCATTTTCAACAACAGCGTCTGATATTCCATCGGATCGGGAGTCGTTTTACTGGCCGGAATGATTGTATCTCCAATTTCGTTTTGAATGGTTCCAATCAATCCAACCTTTTTCCCTGCTTGCGTCAACATTCCCTTCACCAACTTGGTGACCGTGGTCTTTCCATTGGTACCGGTCACTCCGATAAAGGTTAGATCCTTCGCCGGATTACAGCAGAAATTAGCGCAAAGCTTCGCATAAGCGTAGTGGGTATCTTGAACCAGAATCTGTCCCTTTAAGGAAAGATCCCGCTCACAAACAACCGCAATCGCTCCTTTCTCCAGCGCGTCCTTTGCAAATAGATGACCGTCTGTTTGCTCTCCTGCGATACAGACAAACAGGCTGCCGGCGGATACCCTTCGAGAGTCGCAAGTTACATCGGTAACATCCCCCTCCGGTAACGTTCCGTCAATGGTAATTCCCTCAAACAGAGCAGATAATTTTTGTATCATCATTTTCATCCTCCATTTCCACAGCCTGCTTTGCATCGTAATTAATAAAGAGCGAATGAATCGGGAAGCAGAAGGTCATCAAGCGGCGGTGTTATGCTCCTTCCGTTCAACCTCAAGGTTTTTGATGCTCATAAAACGAGCGCTGAGCCTCAACCGCGCGCCATTTTTTTGGTAGATTCCCAGTTCGACGCCACACAATTCTAAACACAATCCGTTTTGTCCGCGATCGCCGTCTTAGCCCGTCTCATCATTGGTTAAAAACTGTACAGTAACCACCGAGCCGCGCGGTACCACCTCATCGGCTGCCGGCGATTGAGATACCGACATCGCCTTGCTGTTTTGCACGCCACTGTTACTAAGCGACATATTTAAACCGCTGGCAACCAGCAGGTTATTCGCCTGAGCTTGCGTCATATTGCAAACGTTGGGCACCGTTACATTTTCCATCTGCTCATTTTCGGTATACAAATAGATGGAGGCGCTAGAAGAAACGCTCGAACCGGTCGGCGGCACCTGCTTAACAACAGTACTGCCGTTTCCGATGATCTCAATATTGGAAAATTTGGAATTGGTCAACTTCGTCTTGGCCTCGTCTACAGAAAGACCTTCTACCGCCGGAATTGGAATCGCCATATTTTCCAGTTCGTCTTCGGTATACTCCGGCGCAATTCCGAGGTAAGGCGCAGCCTGCGACATGATCTGCGCAAACACCGGACTGGCTACAACACCTCCGTAAAAGGTGCCGTCAGTCGGTTCGTCCACAAGTACCATTAGCGCATATTGCGGATTATCCGCCGGCACTGCGCCAATAAAGGACGCAACATATACCTTCTCCGGCAAACGAGCAAGCTTTTGCGCTGTTCCTGATTTACCGGCAATCCGGTATCCCGGCACCGAAGCGTTGCTGCCGCCATCGTCTGATACCACCCGTTCGAGGATATACCGCATCTGATCGCAAGTTTGCTGTGAAATTACCTGACGCTTTACTTGCGTATCCATCGATTCGACGATATTGCCATCCTGATCAATGACTTCCTTCACAACATGCGGAGTTACAAGGTATCCGCCGTTTATACTGGCACAAAAGGCTGTCATCATCTGAATCGGAGTGATCGACATCGTCTGTCCAAAGGATTCACTCGCCAGAGCTACCGGCGTCAAATCTTTCTCAGCAACATATAAAGAATTGGTTTCGCCCGGAAGATCAATCCCGGTTTTTTCAGTCATTCCATACCCTTTGAAATACCGGAAGAAAAGCTCAGGTCCCAACGATTGTCCAATCTGGATAAAAGCCGGGTTGCAGGAATTGACTACCGCTTTGGTAAAGTCTTCCTGTCCATGTCCGCCCGTTTTCCAACAATGGAAGGTACGATCTTCCACCTGATAGGAGCCGGTGCAATTATATTGGCTTTCCATCGTCTGCGTGCCTTCCTCCAGCGCCGCCGACGCGGTAACCACCTTAAACACAGAGCCGGGTTCATAGGTTTCGGAGACCGCCTTGTTAGTCCACATTTTCGTGCGGGCGTCTGCGGTTGCAGCTTTCAGCTCATCCCCCTCCAAGCCGGCAAGGGACGCAATTAAATTGGGGTCGGTAATCGTATAAGGATCAGACAGGTCAAAATCCGGCTGCACCGAAAGCGCCAGAATTTCTCCTGTATTTACATCCATAATCATGGCAAGCGCACGGTTGGCGGGTTTACGCACCTCCATCATCTCTTTGAGTACTGAATCGCAATAATTCTGCAAGGTCAAATCAATCGAAAGCACCAGAGAATTACCGTCCTGCGCCGGATAATAATACTCATAATCGAACGGCATCGTATCCCCAAACGGATCCTGTGCCACCGTCACCTTTCCGGGCGTCCCGCTCAGCACTTCGTCATAGCTCAGTTCAACGCCTAACAAACCTTGATTGTCGCTTCCAACAAAGCCGATGGTCTGCGAGGCGGTATTCCCCATCGGATAATACCGTTTGGTATCCTCCGTCATATGAATTCCGCTTAAATTGTTCTCCTGACAATATTCATTGATCGCGTCCGCTTGCGGCTTTTCCACCTTTTTCTGGATGATTTCATATTTGCTGTTCTTACCCGTTTTTTCATACACTTCATTGTAGTCTACTCCTAAAATGCCAGACAAACAGCTTGCAATCTCCTGCCGTTGTTCATCCGAATCAATCTGGTTCGGCGCAACTGATACCGTCCAAACAGTGGCGCTCTTTGCCAAGACATTCATATTGCAATCATAGATTGTTCCACGATTTGCATTAATGGTATCAACGCCCAGCTGCTGATTATACGCCATAACCCCGTATTTTACGCCATCGACCTCTGCAAAACATGCAATATAAACAATTCGCCCCACCAGAATTAAAAATCCAAGCGCCAAACAGCCAAGCACAATAATATTGAGCTTAAACTTCATCTTTTTTGTGGGTGATTTTGCCATGCCATACTACCTCCTGTCATATATGAGGGCTAAAAGCCCATCTGTCATCCGAACGACCTTGGATTACAGATAGGCCAGGGCAATAAAATATATACCTGTATCATCCTTATTCATCACTGGAAAAGGTATGCAAAAAAATCAGAAATATCTTGTGTCACTTCATCCCACCAAGATGCCTCTTCCTGCTGCGGAAGCTCAATTCGGTTTCCTGAATCGAGGGTGATATAGCTTACCTGATTGGGGTTGAGCTTGGTCAAACCTAAGTTCTGCTGTGCATAATTTTCCACACTGGTAAGGGACATTTCAGACTCCAGTTGGGCGCTTAAACGCACCTGTTCGCTCTGCTGCTCCCGCAACTGCGCTTCCATGCCATTAATCTGACTGGTGACCTCGTTCAGACGCACCATACTGAAAATCAAAAAGACCAACAGCCCGGTAATCACCAACAGCATTGCAATAAACGCAGCCGGTTTGATAGCCTCTACACAACGGCTCTCTACCTTGCCGATCACTTGCTCTTTTGGCTGCTGCTCAGGGAGCGATTGATATGCCAAATTTGATCTTCCTGTCATTTTTATCACCTCAATGATCTGTCCTGTATGATTGTAAACTATCTTATCTATTATAATTTTTCTACCGCCCGAAGTTTTGCACTTCTGCTTCTCGGATTATGTTCTAATTCTTCTTCTAAGGCTGTAACCGGTTTTTTTAAAATAATGCGCGCCTGAGGAGTTCTTCCGCAAATACAAACCGGACAATCCGGCGGACAAACGCAGCCCTGTGCCCAAGACTGAAAACGTCTTTTTACAATCCGGTCTTCTAGCGAATGAAAGCTGATTACCGAAAGTCGTCCGCCGGGACTGAGAATGGAAAACGCAGCGTCAAGTCCCTTAGAAAGGTGATCCAGTTCACCGTTGACCGCAATGCGCAACGCCTGAAAAGTTCGTTTGCACGGATTTTTGCCGCGCCGTGCTTTTGCCGGGAGTGCCGACAGGATTGTTTCCGCCAACACTTTGGTTGTCAAAATAGGGGCGATCTCTCGCTCCCGAACGATTTTCCGAACAATCAAAGGGGCAAATCGTTCCTCTCCATATTCCCGCAATATTCGAATCAGTTCCTGAGGCGACGTCTGATTGACAATGTCAGCTGCCGAACTCCCCGTTTGACTCATCCGCATATCCAGTTTTCCGTCCTTTTGGTAAGAAAACCCGCGCGCGGCACTGTCCAACTGGAAGGAAGAAACCCCTAAATCAAGTAGAACGCCGTCCACATGAGCAACGCCCTCTTCCAAAAGCTTCTCCCGCATCTGGCTGAAATTGGCGCGGATTACTTTTGCCGGCAGCCCTTGCAATCGGGCGGAAGCGGCGGCGACTGCGTCTGGATCCTGGTCAAACGCATACAATCGCCCTGTTGTCAGCCGACGCGCAATCAAGCTTGAATGCCCGCCCCCTCCGGCCGTTCCATCTACATAGTACCCATCGGGACGAACGGCAAGAGACTCCAGCGTCTGTTCCGGCAAAACCGGGCAATGTTCAAATTCCATATTCCGCTCCTTTGACCGTTAAAAACCCAGCTCGTCCATCATATCGGCAACGGTATCGGCAGAAAGGGAAGAAACTTCCTCTTCCCACGCCGCCTGATCCCAGATTTCCACATGATCAGAAACGCCGGTAACAACAACGTTGTCCGCAATTCCGGCATACTCCCGCAAGGAGGGGGGAATCACAATTCTTCCCTGCTTGTCCGGAACGACCTCCGCCGCACCGGAAAAGAAAAACCGCTCTAAACTGCGCCGTTTGGAACGCGGAAGAGTTTTCATGCTGTCTTCCAACAGTTTCCATTCAGAAAGAGAATAGGCGCTTAAACAACGATCCAGTCCCCTGGTGAGGAGAAAAGGCTCGCCCAACGCTTCCCGCAGCTTTGCCGGAAAGTGAAGACGCCCTTTGACGTCAATAGACGGACGATATTCTCCGATCAGCATCGTTACGGCGCCTCCTCTCTGCGGCAGACAGGGCTTAGGTTTCATCCACCACTATTCACCACTGTCCACCTATTATAAACCACAAAATCAAAAAAATCAACCCCCATGTAATAATTTACAATTTTATTCCATTTACAAGTTTCATCTTTTTCCCCTCTTTCTCATATAATTTATTAGAAAATGCAAGATCATTTTCTGAATATTTCATTTAAGCACCAACAAGATCAGATTTGTTCTTGACTTTCATGTCAAAAACAGGTAAAATATAAGGGTATTTATGTATCGTTGTTGTCGTAATTCGAATACTCGACTTGTACGAAATTTTATCTAAACCAAAGGAGGTGCGCTGCCATCGACTAACACGATTCAGGCTTCAATATCGTCTATACATAAACAAATCAATCGTCCGACAGCTCCGAAGTCACGGCAATCTGGCACGCGCTTTCAACTCCTTACACGCGGCAGCTCTTTATTTTGTTCCAAAAATAGACTCTATTGTTGCTAACAACAGCGATCAAGAAAGGATTAAAAACAAGCTCTTTCTAAATTCCTTCTTCATTGCTGCAACACAATGCCGGAAGCTGACGTATTAGATAGATTCCATATTATCTTTTTCAATTGATTTCTTTCCAAATTCAATTTAAAACACCGAATCTATTTTATTAAGTCTCTTTTAGGCAACAAATCATGATTGAAAAGGAGTTTTCTGCATATGACAAAAGAACTCAAACAAAAGCGACCACTTTATGACCGTTTTATTGACGCAATGACCCGATTGGGCGAAAAGCTGCCGCCTCTGTTTATCCTCTTTCTCTGGCTGTTTGTGATCATAGCTGTCATCACAACCATTATGGGTCTTTTCCACGTTTCTACTATTAACCCGCTTTCAGGCGAAGTCGTCTCTGTACAGTCTTTCTTCTCCGCAGACGGTATCAGTTGGTTTTTTACCTCTTTTATTGACAACGTGATGAAGTTCCCGCCATTTGGACTTGTTCTGATTATCTCAATCGCCGTTGGCGTCTGCGAGCTGTCCGGTCTGTTCCCAGTCCTGATTAAACGGGTATTGATTAACGTGCCTCACACCTTCCTTACCGTTGCCGTCATCTTTCTCGGCATGTTCTTCACCTTGGCCAGCGACGCGGCTATCGTCGTTGTACCAGCCCTTGCTGGACTGATTTTTTATATGGTAGGGCGAAACCCCGTAGTCGGAATACTGGCGGGATACGCTTCGTCAGCCGGCGCTTTCGGTGCTAATATCATCGTCACCTCTTACGACGCGCTGCTC
>CAKRVU010000055.1 GCA_934408835.1 uncultured Oscillospiraceae bacterium
TTGTACAACAGTATTTTTGGATTTGTATCCTCTTTGCCCGCGTATTTAAACGATCTGCAAACGTGCTTGACCGGTATGTTTGGTGACGCTGCATGGATTGATCAGACGATCGATGCGATTAGAAGTCACATGTCCTTTGATAATCTTGCTGCTGTATTGAGCTCGGTTGACTTGAGCCGCTATGCGTCGGGCATTACGCAGGTGCTATTGGGCTTTTTCAATACCCTAATCGGGTTTATCATCTCCATCTACCTTCTTTTGGATCGTGCGTCTTTAAAACGCGCGTTCATTCGTGTGTCCCGCCTTTCGTTGAAAGAGCGGTATACCCACCGAATTGAGATTTTGGCGGCGCGGATTGCCTCTGTTATCTATAATTTTATTTTTGGGCAGGCGCTCGACGCATTGTTCATCGCCACCGTTATCGGAATTTTACTTACCCTATTTTCGATTCCAAACAGTATTCTGCTCGCCATTATTTACTTCCTATTTGCATTGATTCCGTATTTCGGCTCCACCATCGGTGTGATTGGGATTACCATTTTGTCCCTCTTGTTCGGCGGGGTGGAGCAGTGCTTAGTTGCAGGAATTACCGCTCTTGCGTTGCAGCAGCTGGACTCCAACTTGATTAATCCCAGAATTGTAGGGCACGCCGTTGGGATTCGGCCACTATATGTCATTTTGGGAATTACGTTGTTTGGGGGACTGTTTGGACCGGTCGGTCTGTTTTTGGGACCACCCATGATGGCCATCCTTTTGGAGCTGCTGGAGGCTTTTGTACAAAGCAAAGAACGGAAGCGGAAAATGAAGGACGAATCGCTGCTAACCCAATTGAAGGAATCCCTCGGCGCTTCGGACAAAGGGGATTTAGAGGACTTTTTTGAGGAACTGGAAAACGATATCAAAGAAACAGACCTTTGACCCTGTGTTTCAACATCCTGACCGATGGTTGGGATGTTTTTTATAGAAAGCGTAGTTTTTGCCCTGTTTTTTAAAGGATAACCGGAGAAAAAACGGTCAATCGGTCGGATTAGTTTGAAGTATGACTGAGAAAAAACGGTTCAACGCTTTTGTTTGTCACAATGGTGTTGTGGTATCAAAGGGATAAAGCGGTTCTTTTTTGGGGATTATTTTTGCAGTTTTGCATAGACTAAAGGTAGCAAAAGTACAGCAAACAGATTGAATGACGCTGACATTGCGGTAGAACAAAGAAAGGAGTGCTGTTATGGCACAAATCAATTTGCGTGTTGATGACAATGTGAAAAAAAGCGCGGAACAAGCTTGCGTGGAAATGGGGATTTCTTTGACGACTGCCATTCAAATCTATCTCAGAAAGCTTGGTCGAGAAAAGAGAATCCCATTTGAAGTGTCCGTGGATCCGTTTTATTCCGCTGAAAACATGGAACGATTAAAGACGATAGCGCAAATGGAGGCTATGGGACGTACGGTATTCGGAACGGCGGAGTAGAAACGACTTGTTTTCCTATCTGTTGGATAGAAGATGATACTAAGCTCGCAATAGGTTCAGATGACGCCTGATAAAAGTAGGCGCAACGTTTATCTGCTAGTGTATGCAACAGATGTCTCGCTCTTTTTGCTGGTGAATACGGCGATCACTTTGGTGGATGATGTCGTCCCTTCTCAACGTGGTAGTATATAGTTTGACGTAATACAAGTATACTGTATGTTGAGGTAAAATAATCATAAAAGGGCGGCGATGTTATGGAACGCATATTCGCCTTCAACGGTTGTTGAAGGAATGCGGATGGACAGAGTACAAACTTTCGATGGAATGTGGTTTGACACAATGGCGTTACCATGTTGCAGTTTTTCGCAGAAGGGGAATTGGTTGGGATGATTCCTGAACTGAGAGAATTGTTTGAGAGGTGGGGAAACCTTACCTTTCAATAAAAGCAAGTTGTTATCCAACTGCTCTAAGTTATGAGCAACAAAGAATAAAATGTCTAAAATAAGAGGTCGGAAGGCTTCTTATTTTTTTGCCTATAACGAAACCGGCTTTGCAAACGCCCTTTTAGAATTGCTGTAGAACCGGTGAAGGTGGAAAAAGATAAAAAAACGGACGCCAATCTCGATACTGACCGTATCAAAATAGACGTCCAATGTTTGGTGCGAGTGATGGGACTTGAACCCATACGTCATTGACACACGCCCCTCAAACGTGCCTGTCTGCCTATTCCAGCACACTCGCAAATAAAATATGTTTTATATTATAACAGATGATTTTGAGTTTGTCAAGGGGATTTGACAAAAAAACAGCAACTTTTTTGAAAGTCTAAATTGGGCAGGGTTAAAATTGAAGTAGAGTCGTCATTTAGAATCAATTTTGAATGTGAAGCGCAAAAAATCGCGGCGGCTTTGGCGTGTGTTGAGTCAGGCTCTTCAAACGGACTATACATCACCTAAAAAGGCGTGCTTTTTCACCCAACTTGTAGGCTCGGTGAGATAAAAATTCATTTTGCTTGACATTTGGTCGGGCGACTGGTATCATCAATATTATAAGATAAAATAAAACGTGTTTGGCGATGTGGAAAAAAGGAGAGCGAAACGGTGGACGGTTATCATGAGTGATTTAGCGCGGGTCGGAGTCATCCGGGATCTGTTGGAACGACATCATTTTACTTTTTCAAAAGCGTTGGGGCAAAATTTTCTGATCAATCCTTCGGTTTGTCCGCGAATTGCGCGGGAGGGCGACGCCAAAGGGCATTATGTTCTAGAGATCGGGACAGGGATTGGCGTTCTTACCGCCGAGTTGGCTCGACTGGCGAAGAAGGTGATCGCGGTTGAGATCGATCAGCGCTTGTTCCCGGTGCTCGAAGAGACGCTCAGCGAATTTTCCAACATTCAATTGATTCATGGGGATATCTTAAAGCTTCCTCTTTCGGACATTTTAAAGAAAGAGGCGGCGGGAGAGAAGGTCGCTGTTTGCGCAAATTTGCCGTATTATATCACATCGCCAATTCTTATGCACCTGCTGGAATCGCGCCTGCCCATCTCTTCCATTACCGTGATGCTACAAAAAGAAGCGGCGCTGCGGCTCTGTGCCCAGCCGGGGAGCCGGGAGGTCGGCGCAATCAGCCTTGCCTGCCGTTATTACGCCACACCGCGGCGGCTGTTCGAGGTTTCCCGCGGGAGCTTCTACCCGGCGCCGAAAGTGGACAGTGTTGTCATTCGTCTGGATATCCTGGATCAGCCCGCGGTTTCCGTTTCGGACGAACAGGCGCTGTTCGGTTTAATCCGGGCCGCCTTTTCTCAGCGCAGAAAAATGCTGGCGACGCCGCTTTCTGCTTATTGGGGTTGCTCTAAAGAGGATTGCAGGAATCGGCTTAGGGAAGCGGGAATTTCCCCTTCTGCTCGCGCGGAAGAGTTGACTTTGGAGGAATTTGCGCGACTGTCAGAGGCGAAATGAAAGAAACAAAGCTTGCACCTGCTAACAGAACGCTCATCGGTGAACTGACGTTGTAATCATACCAATCAAAAAGGCTGTATCCAAATCCCGGAGGGGGTGGGAGGATACAGCCTTTTTGGTTTGATATTGTCAGTTTCATTGCAATTGCTGCGAGGATGGGGCGGTTTGGGAGCTTCCGACAAGCTCGCGTTTTGTCATGCAGATTTGTAGCCGGGGTTTGTTATGTTTCGGATTATTACTACCGGCAAAGAGGCGGAAAGCCCGTCAGATTGCTCGGCAGTAAATTCCGCTGCCGTTTTGCAGGCAGACCCAGCCGGACGGCGTTCTTGCCCAGCTTTCACCGGGAAGATTTTGTGTTTCCAGCGCCGTAAATACCACTCCGTTACAATAACCGCCCTGCGCCTGCGCGGACGGGGACAGTTCGCTTACTGGTTTGATGGGGTATTGAACACCGGGACCTTTTCGTACGTTCAGGCGCGTTGCCGTTACCTGATAGTTGCCGGTTGTGTAGCAGTAAACCGGTGCGCTCTCTTCCACACGCGAGCCGTTGTCTCCATTGGTGTACTGGCGGGCAAGATATCCTTCCTTTCCCTCCCAACGCACCTTTAACCAAGCGTCTCCATTTCGATCATCCACGACGTCGAACAAATCCCCTGTGTTTAAAACAGCAAGAATATTGCTGCTTGTATTCGGTTCGCTTCGCAGACGCACACCGTTGGCTGTCACCATTCCCACAACATGTTCACTGGGGGCGCCGCTTTGATATCCATTCAAACCCGCCCGGATAATTTGCGATGGAAAATCGCGGGTGGCGTTGTTTTCATCCACACGTCCTGAAATACCCGGAACAGTACCCGAACTGGTGTACTGATGGACATCTCGCGGGAGGGTGGTATTGTAATTGGCGCGGTAATCGGCCAGCCATTTGGTAAAGCGATCGGTGCGGTTTTGGTCAATCCGGTTCAAAAACCAGTCGGTATTCGCATAAACGCCGGCAAAGTAACCGCTCTGTTCCATGCGATCGCAAAACGCGATAATCAAATTGGTAATCGTTTCGCATCCCAGATTGCTCTGGCTAGGATCCTCGATATCAAAATAAATTGGAAAATCAAACTGTTTTCCGGCGATGACGCGCAGACAGGTTTCCGCCTCTTTTATCGCTTCATCGGGGCTTAGCGCGTAAGAATACCAGTAGCTTCCAACATGTAGACCCGCAGCCTTGGCCGCTCTGTAGTTCTCCTCAAACCTCGGGTCTTTTTGACTCTCATATTTCCCATAACCGGCGCGCAAGATGACAAATTCAAAGCCGGCGTTCCTCACGGCTGTAAAATCAATGGCTCCATTGTGTTTGCTAACGTCAATTCCCTTCATGTTTTTTCATCCTCCTGCGGTTTTTGATAGGTGAGCGCTTGCGCGCTGTCAGAAATTCCCTGCGTGGTGGGATCCAGAATAATTCCGGCCGCTGCAAACAGGTTTAGTAAAGCAAAAATGGCGTCGGTCACTGTGTTTTGAGTGACGCCGGGTGTGACGCCAAACAGACCCAACAGGGTATAGATAAAACTTACCACCACACTGCTGAATGTGATGAGAAACGTTTTGTTTTGAAAACGCACCTTCCAATTGATCATAATCATAGCCTCCTTTTATGATTGGTTGTGAATCTGATAGAGCTGTTCGTGCTCTTCTAAATCGCGGATACGGTGATTTACGACCTTGATTTGTTCTTCGGCAACGCAGATTCGTTCGATTGCGGACGTATGCTTTTCCACCTTTTTCTCTAGTTCCCGAATGCGGTAACGGGTCAGACTGCTCGAAGCCAGACCGCCGGCAAATGAGCCTAGCACAGTAGAAACCAGGGCAAGCAGCGCAATAATAATATCAGAGGACATTTTGGATTCCTCCTTTCTGCTGTGCGGGCGAGTCAGATATTTTGGAGAAACGGAGACGGTCTGTTTGCGCGTGGGCGGTCAGTTCTTCCAGGCGGAGCGGTCGATGATAAAGGCGGACGGCAAACAGAGGCTCTTTTTGAAACAGCAAAAATCCAGGGTCAGGATTTTCTGGTTGGATGGGGTTTGAATCCAGAAAACATCTGACTTCGCTTCCTTCGCGTAAAAAGCTGAAGGTTCCTTTGCTTGTGACAAGCTCTACTGACGCCGCCCTTTTGAGATATCCGTATAACAGCTCGCAGTGCTCGTCCGACAAAACGCGGGAAACCCGTTCCTCCTGCGAGAGAAAGAGGGAGGGACCGCCGCAAAGATCTTCCCAATAATCGGCATTGGGATTCTCTCCCTTTCGGGTGTTATCCCTTCGGTCAAGGTCAAGGAAAAGACCTTGGGTTGCATAATCAATTGTGAGCGTGCCGGCGGCAATAATCCAGACAAAGGGGTCGCCCGGAAGCTTTGGCAGAGAAAACACATTGGTATCCGGCTCTGTTCCGTAACGTTCGCCGATGACAGAAAAAAGCCCTGAGTAAAGCCGTTTGGACAGTTTCGCGCCATCGCAGAAAAAGAAGCCCTGAGGCGGACAGTCGCCGGCAAAGGGAAACAGCGCGCCAATTGGCAGACAGCGTGAAAGAAGGCTTTCTTCTTTAGACAGAAATCTAGCAGCGGAATCCGCGAGGGAGGCGCAACGAGCCGCATTTTTCGCCGATTCATCGCACCACGCAATCGCAGCGCGAACATCGGAGACGGCGTTCAACAAATCAGAATATTCATCGCTGCTTTGAAGTCTGTTCCGGTTAGGCTCCTGCGGTGTGATTTCCAAAGAAAAGGGACAGCGAAACGACAAAGCGTCCCCCTCAAACAGCAGCTCCCCTCTGGCATTTCCCGGCACTGCCAGCATTTCTGGCGTCAGGGCAAACACAATCCCCCGATCGTCCGAAAGCGAGCAATCGGCAAACACCTGCGCGTTGTCCGGCTTTGTGATTGCAACCCGCGCCCTTGTAACGCCGTCTGTAGCCAGATCGTTGCCCTCTTTTTGCAGAGTACACAGGATAAACCGGTCGTGTTTGCCGCTTGATTTTACACAAAGCGTTGGGTTTTCTGTTCCGGAAATATCCAATACAAGCTCTTTGTAATAGGTCATAACCTTCGTTCCTTTCGATTTTCCCCTCTCATATAACCCCTCTGAACGGTGAAAAGTTGTATAACTTGCTGCAACTTCCCAATAAAAACATTTGTTCACAAAAAAAGCGGCAGCGTCCGCCGGTGCTTAGAACGGCAAATATTTTTTCAAATCAACGCTTGACAAGGTGAGAGCCCAGTGTTATAATTGTACTACACAATCAACACAGTTCGCAGAAAGGAGGGTCTATCAACGGATGAGTGATTACAGACCGATTTATCTTCAGTTGGCCGAGGAGTGCCAGAGCCGAATTTTTTCAGGGAAATGGGAGCCGGGGCAGAAAATCCCATCGGTGCGGGAGCTTTCGACAGAGCTAAACGTGAACCCCAACACGGTTCAAAGGGCGCTTGGACTGCTGGAGCAGGAGGGGCTGGTGAACACCCGTGGAACGGCCGGAAGATTTGTGACGGAAGATTTTAGTGTGATTGCCCGGGAAAAGGAGGCGTATGGGCGAGAATGTGTACAGGCGCTTTGCCGCAGGCTGCTGCAATTGGGCATTGACAAAGCGCAGCTGATATTGTGGATTGAGGAGGAACAGAAATGAAAGAATTAATTTCGATATCCGGACTAAACAAGAAGTATGGAAAACAACAGGTTCTTGACGATCTGTCGTTACATATTTCCGCCGGGAAGCTGATAGGATTATTGGGACCGAATGGCTGCGGGAAAACAACGCTGATTAAAATCATGGCTGGGTTGTTACCGGATTATGAGGGACGGGTGCTCTTGGACGGGCACCCTGTTGGAATTTACACCAGAGAGCATGTCGCCTATCTGCCGGAAAAGAGTTATCTGGAAGACTGGATGAGCGTTGGCTATGCGATTGATATGACGGCTGACTTTTATGCGGATTTTGACAAAGCCAAGGCAAAAGAGCTGTTGACGCGGTTTTCGCTTTCGAGTCAGTGCAGGTTTAAAACGATGTCAAAGGGAATGCAAGAAAAGCTACAGCTGATTCTGGTGATTTGCCGGCGTGCAAAGCTGTATTTGCTCGATGAGCCGCTGAGCGGGGTCGACGTCACAGCGCGGGACGCCATCTTGGATTTGATTTTGAAATATTACGCGGAAGATAGCGGACTTTTGATTTCCACTCACCTGATATCCGATGTTGAGCGGCTGTTTGACGAGGTCGTCTTTTTGGGTCGCGGCAAGGTGC
>CAKRVU010000056.1 GCA_934408835.1 uncultured Oscillospiraceae bacterium
AAAAAAATATAGGATCTATTTTCAAAACAAAACGTCACATAGATATCATAATACTAAATTCACAGCCAACATTATGTTTTAAATCGATAAACACCGGGGCTTCAAAGGTTTTACAGCAAAAGTATATCATATCAATTTTTTATAATCAATCAGTTTCCACCGCATCAGTTATTGAAATACACCATTCAAACAGTACAATGAAAGCTATTTTTTCAAAACACCTTGTCCTAACAATAATTCAATTCCATAAAAAAGAGCGCTTTCATCATTAGATGAAACAACATAGTCAGCTTGACGTTTTACCTGCTGCGGCGCATTAGCTGTAGCCATAGCAATTGTCGCTGTTTCAAATAAAGGCAGGTCGTTAAAAAAATCGCCAAACGCTATTACACAGTCCCAATCACTCCGATTCAAGTGTTTGAGAGTCTCCAACCCCTTCCCTTTGTCAACACCAGTGAGCATCATTTCACAATAATTTTCATCTGTCCGTACCGGATAAAAGCAAGGAGGAAGCCGCTTTTTCATTTCCTCAAGGAATTGATCGACTTGGTCTGTAGGAACGCCAAAAAGAACTTTAATTGCCCCAGATGCCGGTAATTTGTCAACAGGACAATCTATATGTTTCAATGACTCTCGCGCCATATGTCGTTCCACAATGTCGTTACGCGCCGGCAAATAAATGATATCCTCCGTCATAATTTCCACGCCAATTTTCGGATATCGATCTAACATAACCGCAACAATCTCCCGATACTCCGAAATCAATTCCTGTTTTAGCTGAAGCTGTCTGGAACGATAATCATACAAAACTCCTCCGTTAAAAACAACAGCTGGACAGGTTATTGGCAAATTTGAAATTCGATGGCTGGCAGAAATAATTGAACGACCGGTCGCAATGGTAAAATCCCCGCCGCACTCTGTCCAATCCCGCAGTGCCTTCAAATTGTCTTTCGAAATGGATTTATCTTTTTGCAACAAAGTACCATCTAAATCGCTGATAATGAGCGATCTGGAAACCAAATATGCCATAAATATGCCCTTTCACGTTTTTCTTCTAAGTCAATGATTTTAAAAAACTTTGGAAATACTCGGGTAAATCGCTGTCAAACTCTATCCACTGACGGCTGGATGGGTGGACAAACCCTATTTTTTTTGCATGAAGACACTGTCCGTTTAAACGAGTAATCACCTTTTTCACACCATACACAGCGTCTCCTGCTACAGGATGTCCTATATACGCCATATGTACACGAATCTGATGTGTTCTTCCAGTTTTCAGTTCTATGGAAAGATGAGAAAAGCCAGAATATTCCTGAATTACTGAATATTCTGTTATAGCGTCCCTTGCATGAATTGTCGTAACCGCCATCTTTTTGCGATCCCGTTGCGAACGTCCAATCGGCAACTCGATTCTGCCCTGCTTTTCTGAAAAATGTCCATATACTACCGCTTGATAATATCTGGTAAAATCATGTGTCTTAATTTGTTCTGCCAAAGCAAGGTGCGCCTTGTCATTTTTCGCCACAAGCAACAGACCGCTGGTATCCTTATCCAACCGGTGAAGAATGCCCGGTCGGATGGCTCCATTGATTCCAGACAATTTTCCCTTGCAATAATATAGCAGTGCATTGACAAGGGTCCCGTCCGGATTCCCTGGCGCAGGGTGTACCACCATCCCTTTTCGCTTATTTACAACCAATAAATCTTCGTCCTCATAAACAATGTCTAATGGGATATTTTGTGGTTTTGCTAAGATTTCCTTTGGTGCAGGAACGAAAACACACACTTCATTTCCCGGTAATAATTTTGATTTTTTAGACAACTTTCGCTGGTTACAACAAATATAACCATCCTCAAACAGTTTCTGAAGGTAACTACGCGAATACTGAGGATACCGATCAGAAAGAACCCGATCCAACCGTATTTCTGCTTCTTTCTCTGTAATTTGGAATGTGAAGGTTTCCCCATCAGTTATCATCTATTTGCCTATCCTTTCGCCAACGGCAAAGTTCGTCCTTTAACAAAAATACAAGCAGTAAAATGGTTCCTATTACCACAAGACAATCGGCAAAATTAAAAATCGCAAAACTGTCGAAAGGCCAAAACGAAACATCAATATAATCTATCACGTACCCTCGAACAATTCGATCTAACAAATTTCCGATTCCACCGCCAATCAACATAGAAACCGGTATCAGATAAGAAGTCTTTTCAATTCTTCCGGATACCACTAGGAAAATCGCAACAATAAGAGCAACCCCAGTCAAAACCGCCAAAAGAACGGTACTCCCTTCAAGCAGACTAAACGCCGCACCCGTGTTTTGTACATAAGTGATTCGTAAAATACCTGGCAAAAGCACATTTGATTCAAATGGCTGCATGGATAAAGTGACGAGCCATTTCAACAATTGATCTACACCCACCAATACGGCGCTCAACAAGAGATAACTGCTATTTTTAAAATGAAATTTCTGTATCATACGCATAAAACTCCTCACAAAAGAGCCGCCATCACAAATATCGTAATGACAGCTCCTTTCCTGATCTTTAATTTTGTGCCTTTAATACATCAACACAACGCTTACAAAGGGTTGGGTGCTCTGCACAAGAACCAACAGATTCCCTATAACTCCAACACCGTTCACATTTCCCTAACTCTGATTTTTTAACAGAAACAGAAATTGTGCCATCTTCCGCCTTAAATTCTCCCTCTCCATTTTGGCAAACAGTAACCTGTGAAACAAGAAAAACATCTGCCAACAATGACTGGATGGACTGGTAAAATGCTGCCTTTTCGTCAGAAGAATAAAGGAATAATTCTGCCTCTAAAGATGAGCCAATGATTTTCGCTGCGCGTTTTTCTTCCAACGCCTTTTTGACAAGTTCGCGAAGCAAACCGATTTGTTCCCATTTTTTCAAAAACTCGGGATCTTCCGGTAATGAAACCCCAACCGGCATATCGCAAAACAAAACCGACTGCATACCCTGTTCTTGTTCAGTATGCGGTAAATAAGCCCATATTTCTTCTGATGTAAATGCTAAAATAGGCGCAATGAGACGGGTCAACGCATGAATAATTTGATAAATGGTTGTTTGTGCTGCGCGCCGACTCCGGCTGTTTTTCTCATCACAATACAAGCGATCTTTGATGATATCCAAATAAAAATTTGACATATCAATTACACAGAAATTATGCACTGCATGAAATATCAGATGAAATTCAAAATGATCGTAAGCCGATTGTACAGTTTTTATCAAGCGATTGAGACGATAAAGCGCCAAACGGTCGATCTCATCAAGCGAATCAATCGGAAGAAGATCGATATTGGGATCAAAATCAAAAAGGTTGCCCAGTATAAATCGTGCAGTATTGCGGATTTTACGATAAATTTCAGATAATTGTTTTAAAATCTCAGAAGAAATACGAATATCCGCGTGATAATCGGCCGAAGCGACCCAAAGCCTTAAAATATCGGCGCCATATTGTTGTATCACCTTTTCGGGTGCAACACCATTTGCCAAGGATTTGGACATTTTTCGACCTTCTCCGTCAACTACCCAGCCATGTGTACATACTGCTTTGTAAGGAGCCTTGCCTCTGCAAGCAACCGAAGTGAGCAATGACGATTGAAACCAACCGCGATATTGATCGCTTCCTTCTAAGCAGAGGTCTGCCGGAAAGTTTTCTTTCCCCAGCACTGCCGCATGGCTTACACCACTGTCGAACCAAACGTCCATAATGTCGGTTTCCTTCCGGAAGTGTTGGCAGCCGCACTTCGGGCAGACCAAAGAATCCGGTAAAAACTCTGACGGATCTTTTAAAAACCACGCGTTAGACCCTTCCTGGCGAAACAACTCTGCAATCGCATGAATGGTTTCGTCGTTAATAATTGGCTCTCCGCATTCCTCACAATACACAATCGGAATCGGAACACCCCATACTCTCTGTCTGGAAATGCACCAGTCGCTCCGGTCGTATACCATACCCTTCATTCGTTCTTCGCCCCAAGCTGGAATCCATTGAACATCATCAATGGCGCGAATGGCTTTCTCTCGAAATCCACTGATAGAACAAAACCACTGTTCGGTAGCACGGAAGAGTATAGGGTGTTTGCAACGCCAGCAATGGGGATATTGATGCAGAATTTTTTCTTCTGCAAATAAGTGCCCTGTTTCCCTCAATTTTTTTGAAATTGCCCGGTTCGCCTCATTGGTAGACAAACCACAAAACTCTCCAGCCTCTTCAGTTAATATTCCATTAGAATCTACCGGTACTAAAATGGGAATTCCGTCGTACTTCCTACAGACCTCGAAATCGTCGACACCATGTCCAGGCGCTGTATGAACACAACCGGTTCCGCTTTCCAACGTCACGTGATCGCCCACAATCACCAATGACTTTCTCGGTAGGAACGGGTGCTGCACCGTCATTTTTTCAAAGTCGCTTCCAAAAAAACTGCCAATTGTTTCATATTCCTCTATATTGGCGGCTTTCATCGCAGAAGGAACTAGTTCCTTTGCCATTACATAATATTCATTCTGAACATGGACTAACGTGTATTCGTAATTCGGACCTAAGCAGATTGCTGTATTGCCCGGCAATGTCCATGTCGTTGTCGTCCAAATAACAAAATAAACATTTTGTTTATCGATACCGTTTGTCTTAAAAAATCCATGATCATCGGAAACTGCAAACTTGACATAAATAGAATAACACGGATCCTCTGCATATTCAATCTCCGCTTCGGCCAAAGCCGTATTGCATTCCGGGCACCAATAAACCGGTTTTAATCCTTTGTAAATAAAACCTTGTTTGGCCATCTCTCCAAATATCAGCACCTGATTGGCCTAATAATCTCCATGTAATGTAAGATATGGATTTTCATAATCGCCGATAACACCAAGCTTTTGAAACTGTTTCTTTTGATTTTCTACAAAGGACAAAGCGAAATCTTTACAGGTTTTTCGTATATCTATCGGCAATACAGCAGGGCGATCCACGCCGGAAGCTTTGAGCGCCTTTAGTTCGATGGGCAGTCCATGTGTATCCCACCCCGGAACGTATGGTGCGCAGTAACCGCTCATGTTTTTCTGTTTGACAATAAAATCCTTTAAAATTTTATTCAGCGCAGTGCCAAGATGAATTTCCACATTGGCATACGGAGGTCCATAATGCAAAATATAAGTTGGCTTCCCCTTGTTTTTGGAAATCAGTTTTTGATATAATTGTCCCTGTTCATGCTTTTGAAATAATTCCTGTTCTCTTTTCGGTAGGTTTGCACGCATTGGGAAATCCGTTTTTGGAAGATTTAATGTTCCATTATAGTCCTGCGCCATATGCAATTCGCTCCTTTTTACTTTTTGTTTTCACCAAATTTTAATTCTCCAAACCGAGATTTAAAACTGTTTTTGGACGTCTCAACCTCTTCCGGCTCTTTTTTCTCCAAAGTGTCCTTGCTATTTGTATTATTGGTAATTGTGATTTTAAATGGAGAAGATTTTTTTCTGAGCGGTTCCTCAACCGGCTTTTCTGTCAATTTTTCTGCTGGCTCCGGCTTGTTGTTTATCGTCTTTGTTTCTGGAACTGCGTTCGGTTGTGGTTGTGGCTGCGGGGGCGTCATTACCTTTTCTGGAGCTTTCGGGGGAGGAGCAACCGTTTTTTCAACAAAATCTTCCTTTTGTTCGATTTTATTATTTGGAACAGCTGCCGGTGGTAGGCTGGCGACGGGTTCTTTCTCCACTTCCGGAAGATTGGTAATTAAATCCAAATGGGACTTATAGACAGAAAGAAGATGGGATTTAAAATCAGAAACTTCTTTTTGCATTGCTTTTAACTGCGCAGTCTCTTTTAGTAACTTCGTTTCATTTTCTCTGTTCACTTGATTTACCTTAGCGGTTGCTTCTGAAATCAGATGCGCTGCCCTTTGGTTAGCCGCTTCTACAATAGAATCGCTTTTGGACTTTGCTGCTGCAAGAGCGTCATTGCTTTTGGTTTCTGCCGTCAATAACAGATTGCTGCTCTTTTGTTCCGCTTCTTCCAACATGGCGCTAGCTTTATGTTTCGCTTCACTGACAACTGTACTACTGAACTTTTGTGCACTCATCAAAACTTCTCGTACTCCGTCCTGAGCAGACTCCAATTCTTGATTTTTCTCGCGAAGAGCCGAAACCTCGTTTTGCAGCGCATCGTTTTGCTTTTCCAAAGCATCCAGATATTTTGCAATATCACCTAAACAACTGTTCACTTCTTCTATCTTATATCCAAATGCGCCTTTATCAAATGTAATATGTTTCACTTTCTCTGCATTCACAAAAATACCCCCTTAAATAAATTGAAGAATTGTAAGAAACAGACGTCCTTTTCTGGTAGGTCGAACGGTGTCCTTGAATAAAAATTTCCCATAGCCGCGAATTGTAATCAAATCTCCTGGATGTACGTTGGTGTTTGGAACCAATACCGGAAAATGATTGAGAGATACCACTCCTGAGCGCACCATTTCCAACGCCTTTTCACGAGAAGCTCTGACAATCAATGCAACGACAGCGTCAAGTCGTAAAGATGCGACTGTCCCTTGAATTTCGTGAAATTTCTTTTGGGAAAACAGCTCCAAATCGACCCCTTTTTCCAAGGTGACTCCTACGCTGCCGATCCTATGTAGATCCTGTTTGACAAGAGGAACAACGGACTGTTTTAAATAAAACGCACCACATTGGCTGGAAATCAAAATATCTCCAATGTGATCACGGGCAATATTCAAAGCCGTCAAAGCACCCAAAACATCCCTGTGTGAAAGCTGATATCCCTTTGGAATGGAAAAAGAAAGGGCAGATATTGGAAAAACAGCTTCGTCAGGCTCCATATAAAAAGGAAATACTCCTAATATTTTTCTCTCGTTCGTTGAATAGCCACCAAAAAAACGATAGTTTTCAAATCGATTACAATCAATTTCCCGTTGAGCCAAAGCGATTTGCTGCTCGTTCCAAAACGGAGAATAAACAGCGTATTGCCGGCGAAACGCTACAGAAAACAAATCCTGAACGCGCGCGGAAATATACGCCTGCTCTTCCTGATAAGAACGTATCATGAATTAGAAGAAAACGCCGTTATTTTCCAATTCGTCCAATAGGTCTCCCATGACGTCGACATTATACGGTGTAATAATAAAGGTGCTGTTGGCAACCCGTTTAATTTGACCATTATTGGCATACGCAACGCCACTTAAAAAATCCACAAGTCTGCGCGCAATATCTTTATTCGTCGATTCCAGATTCAAAACAACCGTCCGTTTTTCATTTAAATGATCTGCGATGGTACTCGCGTCCTCAAAATGCTCCGGTTTTACAAGGATTACCTTCAGCTGCGTTGTTGCATTGATATTTACCACTTTGTTTTTGGACGAATCCCTGTAGTTGTTATACTCGTTCCTGTTTTCATGATCTTTTACAATAAAATCATCCTCTGGGTAATCATAATCATCTTCCGTTCCGACCATTCCTTTGATTTTATCCATCAGGCTCATTTTTTATCCTCCTAAATTATTGTCTTTTATCGCTTTCCAAATATTGCAGTGCCAATACGAATAATGTTTGCACCGCATTCTACCGCAGACTCAAAGTCTTCGCTCATCCCCATCGAAAGATAGGACATATTTATAT
>CAKRVU010000057.1 GCA_934408835.1 uncultured Oscillospiraceae bacterium
ATGACAGCGCCGATGGGATTCGGGAAACCAAGGGAAAATCTGTGGAAGAATATTTTAGGGAGGTATTTTCATGTTCTCAAAATTATTAAAATATGACCTGCGGGCAACGGCGCGGATAGTTCCGTTTTCGTACCTTGTACTGACCGCGCTTTATCTTGTCGCCTATCTTGTTCGATTTACCGTTGGAAACCGCTATGCCGTTGCATATGCGCTGCCCGTTATTCTCTTTGGCGTTGCAGACGTTGCCATGCTCATACTCACTCTGGTTCTTGTGATCGCGCATTATTACAGAACCATGTTCGGACAGACGGCGTATTGGACTCATACTTTACCTGCAACCAAATCTGCCATATTTTTCTCTAAATTTCTGACCAGCTTTATTTGGCTTTTGCTGAGTATGATTCTGTTTTTGGTCGGTCTCTTGGGGGTGGTGACGCTCGTTAGCAGCGATCCTGCCGCAACGCTTCGGGTAGGCTGGGAGTTTTTGCGCCGCATTCCCGTTAGCCTGACGCTACTGTTTTTGAGTCTGGTGGCAATGCAGTTTGTTTTATTTGTAGCGAGCGTTACCGGGAGTATGACCCTTGCCAATATCGGTCCGTTTGCCAAAAACGGAGTTGCCTTTTCGTTCTTGTTTTATATTGCCATTTTCATTATTCAAAATGCAATTGACCTGCTGGCGCTTCTCCTGATTCCTTTTGGTTTTATCTATTCTTTGGAAGGCGGCACTCAGATTGTGTTTGAGAGTATGCTCTTTTACTTTGCGTCGCCGGATGTCCTGATGCAAATGGGTCTTGGCAGTCTCATCGTCGACCTGCTTATGACGGTTGGGTTGATTGTGCTCAGCATACAGCTTTTGAAAAGACGTGTTGCAATCAGGTAAACGCTGATGAGAAGGTGTCTGCCAATTGTTTGGATATTTGTTTTGCCACAGAAAATAGCCCTTGCAATTCGAGTGGAATCATGCTAAGATAAAGATGATTTTGCAAAAAAAGGATGAATATAAATATGTTATTAAGTCAATTGCTGGGAGAACGCTATCGTGAAATGCCGGCGGACGCTACCATTGCCAGCCACGCTTTCTTTTTAAAGGGCGGCTATATCCGACCAGTGGCCAACGGAGTCTTTACACTCCTTCCCCCTGCGAAGCGAATTGCGAAAAAGATTGAGGAAATCATCCGGCAGGAGATGGACCGAATCGGCGGTCAGGAAGTGCTGTTTCCGGTTGTGCTTCCCCGCGAGCTTTGGGAGGAGTCCGGACGATATGAGACTATTGGGAAGGAACTTCTTCGTTTTACCGATCGCTCGGGCGGTGATTTGGTACTTGCAATGACTCATGAGGAGGCTGCGGTACAGTTGGCGCGCAGCGAGGCGAAATCCTATGGGAAATATCCGTTTATGATCTATCAGATTCAGACGAAGTTTCGCGATGAACCTCGTGCACGCGGCGGTTTGATTCGCGTGCGGGAATTCACCATGAAGGACGCTTATTCCTTTCACCGATCGCAGGAGGATTTGGAGCGGTATTATGAGATATGCCATCAGGCGTACCAGAGGATTTATGACCGCTGCGGTGTGCCGGAGGTGGTTTCAGTCGGCTCGGACAGCGGGATGATGGGTGGCGCTGTCGCGCATGAATTCATGCTGCTTTGCGATGCGGGTGAGGACACGATTGTCAGCTGCACTGCCTGTGAATACCGCGCCAATATGGAGGTGGCGCAGGGCGCCCCGAAGGAGACCACGACTGTTCAAGATGAGCCGCTTGTTAAGATGGAGACTCTAAATGCGGCTACGATAGAAGAACTTTGCCATTTGCTGCAAAAGCCGGCAGAACAGATGATAAAAGCTGCCGTTTTTTCTACAGAGGACGGGACGGAGACCATCCTTTGCTTTTTGCGTGCCGACCTTGAGGTGAACGAAGCAAAGCTTCGGCGGCTGACTGGAAAAAATATTTATCCCTTTGTGTCGGATGAACAATCCACGCCGCTTACGCTTGGATACTGCGGACCGTGCGGGTTGGAATCGTTCGATGGACTTCGAGTGTTTTATGACAAATCGCTGCGCGGATGTAAAAATATGGTAGCTGGTGCCAACGAGGCGGGCTTCCATTTTACCGGTGTTTCAGTTGGTCGCGATTTTGCACCGGAAGAATATGTTGATATTGCGAAAGTGCGGGAAGGCGACGCATGCCCGTCCTGCGGTGCGCCGTTGCAGCTTCGCCGCGGGGTAGAGGTAGGAAACATCTTCCAGCTTGGAACAAAATACACCAAAAGCATGGACATGACCTATATCGACCAGGACGGAAAGGCGAAATATCCGGTGATGGGATGCTACGGAATCGGCGTTGGGCGCTTGCTCGCCTGTATCGCGGAGGCGCACCATGACGAACACGGACCCATTTGGCCTTATTCTGTGGCGCCTTGGCAGGTTCACATTTGCGCGTTAAGCAATAAAAAAAGGAATGTTTTCCCGGAGGCTGAGTTCATTTATCAGCAGCTTTCTGGGCGATATGAGACATTGTTGGACGACCGTGGCGCTACAGCCGGAGTGCAGTTTGCCGACGCCGATTTGTTGGGCGTTCCCATCCGCAGTGTGGTGAGCGTTCGGAACCTGGAAGTGGGAGAGGTAGAGATTTCCACCCGCGATCAATCAGTGTGCCAAAAAGTGGAGATTTCCCGAGTTGCGGAGGCTGTTGACGCGCTCGCTGAAAAACTGTCCGGTTGAGGTCTAATAGCGAATTTAACAGATTTTGGGGCGCGGCGCTGTACTACAGCGTCCGCGTCTTTTTGCTGTTGCGCGCCTTCATGAGATGGAACGGCAAAAAAGAGCGTGTATCCGGTTACTGCAAAATAAAAACAGCGCTGCCCGGTTTTGTGACAACGCTGTTTTGCAGGGTTCCTTTATGATTTTGAGAGCTGATCGGTTTCGTCTTGATTGTGAGAGGGCTTTTTCCTTTGGCATATGTTTCGGAGATCTTTTAGCACTTTCTTTCCGTGAATGGATTTCAATTGCGGGTAGGCGTGAATCAGCCGTTTTTGAAGAAGATTGCATTTTTGAGTTTCCAAACGCTCTTTGAGTTCGTCCAATTTTTTTTGAAGCGTTTGCCGGCTTCGCAGGGACATTGTATCCAGCTCCAGTTTGATTTTATCTGCCTTTTCCAATAGCTTGAGGGTTTGGGACAGCTGCGACGCGGCGATCACGCTTTGCACAAGGTCTGCAAGGAAAATGACGGAAAGCACGGTGATAATCGGGATTGCGACAGAGTAAGGGACGCTTGAAAGCAACGAGGCGATTACAGGATGAATCCACTCAAAAAAGACGACTGTTAATACGCCCCAAGCGATGGAGATGCTCAAACAAATACGACCGTGCAGATTGCATTTTTTGTCCTGGTAATCCCACCATTTGGCGTGAAAGAGTTTTTCCATACACCAGGAGGTGAAGTATTCCAGTGCGCTGGCGCAGAGGATACCTCCGAAAAAGAGGAGGAGGGGGTGCGCCTTCAGGGGCGAGAGGCAAAAAATCAGCAATAGCATACCAACGCCGTAAATCGGGCAGACAGGACCTGCTAAGAAACCGCGGTCAATGAATTTTCTTTCGCGAACACTGCATAGGACTGTTTCCATTAGCCATCCCAAAAAGGAATAAAGAAAGAAGTATTCCAAATTTTGGCAGACAATATAAACGGTTAATGAAGAAGAAAGCATCGGATTATACACCTCACTAATTTTGAGTTTTAAACTGACGATTTTTGTTTTTTTATGATATCATACTACTGCGACGGCTTTCAAGTTGCGACTTTTGAGTTTACAAAAAATTTACCAAAAGCCATGAAACATCTCTTGCAATTGTTAAAAAGTATGCTAAAATATACAAGTATGACTGTACCAGATATGCGTAGAAGCGAAAGGTGGCTGCCTTGGGGCAGGGAATTTTCGTGGAGTATGTCCGATTTTTAAACCGGGCGGCAACAGCTTAACAAGCGACAGGGAGTTTTCTGCTGATGGTGGAAATTCTCTCAGGCAGGACTGCAAAAAGAAAGGTTTTTGCAAGCTGCAAGGATTGTAGGATGGCGCCGGAAAGACAGTTTCTGTTTTTTCGGTTTTTTTCTGTACAAAACAGGGAACACCCGGAAGCGTGTTAAGAAAAAACACCCCCGCAAAATAGAGTAGGAGGCGAATCAATTGGCAGTCAAGGAAAAAATCAGGATCCGGCTAAAAAGCTATGATCACAATCTCATCGATCAGTCTTGCAAAAAGATTGTTGAGACGGCAAAACGGACCGGCGCACAGGTGTCCGGGCCCATCCCTCTTCCGACAGAGAAAGAGGTTGTCACAATCTTGCGCGCTGTACATAAGTACAAAGACAGCCGCGAGCAGTTTGAGATGAGAACGCATAAGCGTTTGATCGATATTCTGAGACCTTCCAACAAAACGGTGGAAGCGCTTCAGGGAATTGATCTTCCTGCCGGCGTTGAGATTGAAATCAAGCTTTGATTTCGGTCCCGTAAGCTCCAACAGGTCATGTTGACCCTTATGCGTCAACCAATCACCGAAAGGTCATGTTGGATTCTTCCAACCAATCACCAAAAGGAGGCAAAAAATGAAAAAAGGAATCATTGGAAAAAAAATCGGAATGACTCAGATTTTCGATGAGCATGGCAATGTGATTCCGGTCACTGTAGTAGAAGCAGGTCCTTGTGTTGTCGTGCAGAAAAAAACAGAAGAAAATGATGGCTATCAGGCGGTGCAGATTGGCTTTGGCAACTTAAAGCCGCACCATGTCAATAAGCCGAAGGCCGGTCATTTCGCAAAGGCAGACGCCGCGCCAAAGCGGACGTTAAGAGAATTCCGGCTGGAGGATATCAGCGGATATGAGCTTGGCGATTTGATCAAGGCAGATGTGTTTTCGGAAGGCGATATCGTTGACGTTCACGGCGTCAGCAAAGGAAAAGGTTTTGCCGGAACCATCAAGCGGTATGGCAACGCCAGCCTGAAGGCTTCTCACGGTACTGGTCCGGTGGCAAGACATGCCGGCTCCATGGGCGCTGCGTCCGATCCGTCTAGGATTTTGAAGGGCAAAAAGATGCCGGGACATTACGGCGCTGTGAATGTCACAGTCCAAAACCTGGTTGTGGCAAAGGTGGACGCCGAAAACAATTTGATTGCGATCAAAGGCGCTGTTCCCGGTCCTAAGGGTGGCATTGTCACCATTACCAACAGCGTGAAAAAAGGATAAGAAAGGAGGAAACAGGTATGCCAACAGTTGCAGTTTACAATAAAGAAGGGAAGGAAGTTGCAAAGCAGGAGCTTTCCGACGCGATTTTTGCAATTACCCCCAATCGAACCGTTCTCCACATGGCAGTTGTCAATCATCTTGCAAATTGCCGGCAGGGAACTCAGTCGACCCTTACTCGCACCGAGGTGCGCGGCGGCGGTCGGAAACCCTGGAGACAAAAGGGAACCGGACATGCACGGCAGGGTTCCATTCGGGCACCTCAGTGGACGCACGGCGGTGTGGCGCTGGGACCGAAACCGAGGAGCTATCGCTATTCCCTGAACAAAAAGGTGAAACGCCTTGCCCTCAAATCGGCACTTTCCGCTAAATGCGCAGAAAATGAAGTGATACTTGTCGACTCACTGGCAATGGACGCTTATAAAACCAAAGAGATGAAAAACGTGTTGTCCGCTCTTGGCGCCCAAAGCAAAACGTTGATTGTTCTTTCTCAGCCGGATCAGAAGGTGATTAAGAGCGCAGCCAATCTGCCGAAGGTAAAAACCATTCAGGTTGGCGAATTGAATGTTTATGATATTCTCAATTGCGACAAACTGGTTGTTGCGCTTGAGGCTGTTCCAAAAATCGAGGAGGTGTACGCATAATGAAAGCGGTTGCACAGGATATCGTCCTTCGTCCAATCATTACAGAGCGTTCTATGGATGGTATGCAGGTGAAAAAATACACCTTTGAGGTTGCCAAATCCGCCAACAAGATTGAGATCAAAAAGGCAGTAGAAGAGTTGTTTGGCGTGAAGGTGGAAAAGATCAACACGATGAACTGTAAAGGACGTTACGTCCGTCAGGGAAGGCATGGCGGCTATCGCCCTGACTGGAAAAAGGCCATTGTCACTTTGACAGAGGATTCCAAGACCATCGAGTTCTTTGACAATATGTACTGATCCTGATGTGACAGTGCCTTTCGGTAATGTATGGCGTTTACCTTTATCAAATAACGCCGCGAAACCAAGAAAAAAGGAGTAGAGAAAAGTGGCAATAAAATCATATCAACCGACCACTCCATCCAGACGGCAGATGACCGTCGTTGATTATTCAGGGCTCTCCAAGGTCAAGCCTGAAAAAAGCTTGCTGGAGCCGCTGAAAAAACATTCCGGACGCAACAATTTGGGCAGAATTACCGTTCGTCACCGTGGCGGCGGCAATCGCAACAAATATCGTGTGATTGATTTTAAGCGGAATAAATTGGATATGGACGCAAAGGTATTGACCCTTGAATACGATCCGAACCGTTCGGCACATATTGCGCTTGTGCAGTATGAAGACGGAGAAAAGCGTTATATTGTAGCGCCGGTGGGTCTGAAGGTTGGCGATACTGTCCGCAGCGGCGCCGATGCCGATATCAAACCGGGCAACGCTCTACCGATGAACAACATCCCGGTTGGTACCTTTATTTATAATATTGAGATGTATCCCGGAAAGGGCGCGCAGCTTGTTCGTGCGGCCGGAAACACCGCTCAGCTGATGGCCAAAGAGGGCAATTACGCTCTGGTGCGTCTTCCTTCCGGCGAGCTTCGGAAGCTTCCTGTTATCTGCTTTGCAACGGTGGGACAGGTTTCCAATATTGATCATGAAAACGTAAAAGTCGGCAAGGCCGGAAAGACCCGTCATAAAGGAATTCGGCCAACTGTTCGCGGTTCTGTTATGAACCCGAATGACCATCCTCACGGCGGTGGTGAAGGAAAATCTCCTATCGGTCGTCCCGGTCCGGTTACCCCCTGGGGCAAGCCGACACTTGGCTATAAGACGCGCAAAAAGCACAATCGTTCTGACAAATTTATCGTCAAACGCAGAAACGCCAAGTAGTTTTGAAAGGAGGCAGATAGCTTATGGGAAGAAGTGTCAAAAAGGGCCCGTACGTACAACCGGTCCTTCTAAAACGAGTACAGGAAATGAATGCTTCCGGGGAGAAACGAGTGCTGAAAACGTGGTCGCGTTCCTCCACAATTTTTCCCGATTTTGTCGGACACACATTTGCTGTTCATGACGGACGCAAGCATGTTCCGGTATATGTTACAGAGGATATGGTAGGACATAAGCTGGGCGAATTCGCCCCGACGCGCACCTATCGCGGTCACGCCGGCTCAAAGACGACGAAAGGAAAGTAAGCCGAAAGGAGGATTTTTGAAATGGAAGCAACGGCAAAACTGAAGTATATCCGTATTGCCCCCCGAAAGGTGAAGATTGTGCTCGATTTGATTCGGGGAAAGGATACAGCCGAAGCAATGGCAATTTTAAAGCATACTCCGAAGGCTGCCTGCGAGGATTTGCAGAAGCTTTTAAAGTCGGCAGTTGCTAATGCGGAGAACAATTTTGGCATGGATCCGGATCGCCTTTATGTAGCGCAGTGCTACGC